>NZ_QGGI01000004.1:91929-179005 GCF_003148465.1 Oceanotoga teriensis | reverse complement strand
AAACAGGCAACTATGGTGTAGATTTTTCCACACTTATTAAGAAATTGGAAAAGAGTAACTTATAGGCCCTTTTCCACCATAAAATCCGAATACCCAATTTTTTTAGTTTGCATCTCTTGTATAAATCTTGACTCTTCTTCAGTTACAGAAACTAAATATGCTGCCAATCTTTTTTCTACAGAATAAAGAAGATTTATAGAACTTGAATTAGATAAAAAATCTAATTTATAAGCCAAAGAATTACATATGTTTCTCAAAAAAATACTATCATCAAAACAATACTTATCTATATTTTCATAACTAATTCTTATTAAATAACTATCCATCATAGATTCCACATTAGTTTTTGCAATTCTATTTGAATAAGTATACTCTAAATCCCCTATAAATTTCAACGGTTCATAAAATCTTAATAAAAGAGATTTCCCATTTTCCAACAATGTATATATTTTAACTTTTCCTTCAACAAATAAATAAAAATACTCCATTTCAATATTTGTCATACAAATAACTTCGCCTTTTTCATACTTAACTAAATCCATAAATTCAGTAATATCTTTACTGAAAATATTTTGAATTTTGAACTCTTCAATGTACTGATTCATTTTTTGTTTATCTTTTATAACTTTCATAAAATCACCTCACATTTATTAATATTATACAATTAAAAAGACATTGACAAATACAAAAATATTCAAAGAAAAAAATTCTAAACAAATTAAAACAAAAAATGATCATCAATTTTAAATATTATAAAAAATAATATATAATATAGTTAACCAAACAAACTAATCAAGGGGTGATAAAATTGAGAAATATAAAGATTGATGATTTTACTGATTATTCTTATATATCAAACTTAGAAACATCTGCAAACAAAGAAAATTTTGCATTTGTATTATCAAAAGCAAATCTAAAAGATAATTGTTATGAAAAAAATATTTACCTTGGTAATTTAGAACAAAAAAATATAATCAAATTAACTAATAGCGGAAAAGATATGAATTTAAAATGGTTAAATAAAAATGAATTAATATTCATATCCCAAAGAAATAAAGATGAAAAAGAAGAAAAATCTACACATTTATACAAAATAAATATAAATGGTGGTGAAGCCGAAAAATTTATAACTATTGACCAAAATATAAGTTCATATAAAATATTACAAGAAAACAAAATAATTTTTACATCGATCAATGATAATTACAAAGACAATCTATCAAAAGATCAATTAGAAGAAGAAAAAGATTATGAAGTATTTGAAGAAATTCCATTTTGGTCAAATGGTAATGGATATGTTTCAAAAAAGAGGAATACTTTAAATCTGTATGATATAGAAACTAAAAAAATAAAAAATATATCAGGTAAAGAAAAAAATATATCTCATTATGATATAAAAAATGAAAAAATAGTTTTTATATCAAATGAATATGAACATAAGATGCCTTTAAATGAAGAAATTTATATATATGATTTAAAAACAGAAGAATCAAAAAAATTAAAATTAAATGAAAAACTAAGCATAGCATATGCATATTTTATAGACGAAAATACTTTAATATTTTCAGGTTCAAATATGAAAAAATATGGTATAAATGAAAATATGAAATTTTATTCTTATGATCTGAGAAATGATCAACTAAAATGTATAACACCCGAATTAGATCAATCGATGTGGAATTCTGTCGGAACAGATTGTAGATTAGGATCAACGAATGGACCAAGAGTTAAAGACAAAAAATTATACTTTGTTTCAACTGTTGGATATTATAGCAATATATTCAGTGTCGATTTAAATGGAGATGTAAAACAAATAACTGATATAAAAGGAACTGTAGATGGATTCGATATTTTAGAAAATGATTTTATATATTATGGATTAAAATCTGATCTATCTTTGCAATCAATATATACATATAATCAAAATATAAAATTAACAAATTTCAATGATTGGGTATTAAAAGAATTAAAATTATCTCATCCAGAAAAAGTAGAATTGAACAAAGAAAATATAAAAATTGATGGTTGGATATTAAAGCCTGTAGATTTTGATGAAAATAAAAAATATCCTTCGATATTAGATATACATGGAGGACCAAAAACTGTATATTCTGATATATTTTATAATGAAATGCAATATTGGGTAAATCAAGGGTATGTAGTATTCTTTTGCAATCCTCGTGGAAGTGATGGTAAAGGAAATGAATTTTCAGACATAAGAGGAAAATTTGGTACGATAGACTATGAAGATATTATGGATTTTACAGATACTATAATAAAAAAATATGATTTCATAGATCAAAATCGTATAGGTGTAACTGGCGGTTCTTATGGTGGTTTCATGACAAACTGGATAATAGGAAACACAAATAGATTCAAAGCTGCTGCTTCTCAAAGAAGTATATCAAATTGGATATCAAAATCTATGACAACCGATATTGGATATTATTTTGTACAAGATCAACAAGATGCAAATCCTTGGTCTGATATAATGAAACTATGGAATCAATCACCATTAAAATATGCAGACAAAGCAAAAACTCCTACATTATTTATACAATCTGATGAAGATTATAGATGTTATATGGCAGAAGCAATTCAGATGTTTACAGCTTTAAAAGTAAATGAAACAGATTCAAAATTAGTTTTATTTCACGGAGAAAATCATGAGTTAAGCCGTTCAGGAAAACCAAAACATAGAATAAGACGTTTAAAAGAAATTACAGATTGGATGAACAAATACTTGATTTAAAAAAACGGAGAATTTATAATTCTCCGTTTTTTATACTAAATTTTTATCATTTTTATTTTTTTCAATCCATAAATTTATAACTTTAACATCAATTCCAGTTTTTTCATGCAAAAACTTAGATGAAAGTTCAAAATCAAACTTGTCTTTCATACTCTTTAAAACAGAAATATCATATACAAAACCTTCTTTAAATCTTTTTGCATACTCATATATGGCTTTATTTTTAACAACAATAATTTTTAATCCGCTGAAATCAGAATCATAATTTATAAAACCTTTTTTATAAAATAATTCAATCCAGCATTTAACAGTATTAATATCAACATCTGAAAATTCTTTTATAATATCGGTATAATATACACAGTTACAACCATTTTCGAAATAAAAATTTAGTATATAATGAAAAAAATCTTCTTGTTTTTTCATAATATACACTCTCCTTTAAAAATAAATTCAAAATATTATATAATATAAGAGAAATTAATTAAAGCATACTGTAAATTATTTAATTAATTTTAGTTAATATTAAGTTACAATTTTTTTCTAAATTATAATAAAAAGGAGGCAAAAAACATAAAAATAATAGAGGGTAACCAAATAAACCTATTAAAACTAGAATATTCAGATTTTCATGAAATAATTAAAAATCCAAAAAAATTTGATTTAAATAATTCATTTTTTCCTTTTAAAAAACAAGAAAATATTTTATTTGAAAAAATTATGAAATCTCTACTTAAAGATATTCAAATATGTAAAAAAAACTATTCTGATTATATAAGATATGAAATATATCATAAAAAAGAAAATGCCAGAATAGGTAGTATAAGTTTAAAAGGAATTCTATTTATAAATGAATCTTTAAAAAAAGGATATGAATTTGGATATGGAATAAACAAAGATTTTTGGAATAAAGGAATAATGACAGAATCAGTGAAATTATTTTCAAATGATTTTTTTACAAATTTTAAACAATATGTTTTATATGCAGAAACATTAAAAGGAAATATAGCTTCACAAAAAGTTTTGAGAAATAATGATTTTAAAATAATATATGAAAAAACTCTTACTTATATATGGTTAAAAGAAAAATCTTTCTAAAAAATAAAAGCTCGTTTTTTAAAAAAACGAGCTTTACTTATTATTAACTATAACCTACTATTTTCAAGCCTCTCTATAATCCCCTATTAACATTTTATTAAATCAAACATATACAATGAAATATTTTTCATTAAACATTAATATTTGTAAATATTTTCTTCATATTTGTTATAATAATAGTAATCATAATTTTAATTTATATTTATTTTGTGTTATAATTCAATTAAATTATATTTAATTGAAGGGGGTGTGGCAATTGAAAAAGATATTAAGTTTGATATTATTATTATCTTTTATGGTATTTAGTTTTTCGGCAAACTTTCATATTGGGGTTGTAACAGGAACTGTTTCTCAAAGTGAAGATGATTTAAGAGGAGCAGAACAATTGATAAAGGAATATGGTGATGTTGCAAATGGTGGAATGATTCAGCATGTTACATATCCAGATAATTTTATGCAAGAAATGGAAACTACCATAGCTCAAATAGTTGGGCTTTCAGATGATCCTTTAATGAAAGCAATAGTTGTAAACCAAGCTGTTCCAGGAACAGTTGAAGCTTTTAGAAGAATAAAAGAAAAAAGACCTGACATAATATTACTCGCTGGTAATCCTCATGAAGATCCTGGAATGATAGCAGATGCTGCAGATTTATCTGTAACGCCTGACAATGTTGCAAGAGGTTATTTAATCGTAAAGGCTGCAAAAATGCTTGGGGCCGAAAAATTCATGCATATTTCTTTTCCAAGGCATATGAGTTATGAATTATTATCAAGAAGAAGAGACATAATGAGAGAAGCTGCAAAAGATCTTGGAATGGAATTTATAGATATGGGCTCTCCTGATCCTACAAGTGATATAGGTATAGCTGGTGCTCAACAATTTATATTAGAAAAAGTTCCTGCATGGCTTGATGCATATGGAAATAAAACAGCTTTCTTCTGTACAAATGATGCACATACAGAACCTCTTTTAAAGAAAGTTTCTGAATTAGGTGGATTCTTTGTAGAAGCTGATTTGCCTTCTCCAACAATGGGTTATCCCGGAGCATTAGGTATAGTTTTTACGGATAATGAAAAAGGTAATTGGCCTGCAATACTTAAAAAAGTTGAAAAAGAAGTTGTTGATAGAGGCGGAAAAAATAGAATGGGAACTTGGGCATATTCATTTGGATTCACAACAACAGCCGCACTTGGAGAACATGCAATCAATGTAATAAATAAAAAAGAAGAATTATTAGATTTTGATGCTGTAATGAAATCATTCATGAAATATACTCCTGGAGCAGGTTGGAATGGAAGTTATTATGTTGATGCTGACGGAGTTGACAGAGAAAATTTCATACTTGTTTATCAAGACACATATGTTTTCGGTAAAGGTTATTTAGGAATGACAAGCTTAGAAGTTCCAGATAAATATTTTGGAATAGAATAAATAAATTATTTACTCATAATAAGGGAACTTAAGTTCCCTTATTATTTTGATAAAGAGGTGAATTTGATGAATGAAAAAGTTCCATTATTAAAACTCGAGAACATCTCTAAAGATTTCTTTGGGAATAAAGTTCTCAATGATATTAATTTAACCATTGAACAGGGAGAAATAATAGGATTAGTTGGAGAAAATGGTGCTGGTAAATCAACTATGATGAATATAATATTTGGCTCTAATATAATAAAAGATACTGGTGGTTATGGAGGAAAAATTTATTTAAATGGTTCTGAAATTAATTTTAATTCTTCTTTTGATGCTTTAGATGCAGGAATAGGAATGGTTCATCAAGAATTTTCTTTGATCCCTGGATTTACAGCTTATGAAAATATAGTATTTAATAGAGAAGATACAAAATATAATTTTATGGTTGATATTTTTGGAGACAGACTTTCAACACTAAATAGATCTAAAATGAAAAAAAGGGCTGAAAAAGCTATAAAAACTCTCGAAGTAAATGTAGATATAAATATGCTTGTAAATGAAATGCCAGTTGGACATAAGCAATTTACAGAAATAGCCAGAGAAATAGATAGAAAAAATACAAAAATTCTTGTATTAGATGAACCAACAGCAGTATTGACAGAATCCGAAGCCGATATACTCTTAAAAACAATTAAAAAATTATCAAAAAAAGGTATATCCATAATCTTTATATCTCATAGATTGAAAGAAATTCTTGATATATCAGATAAAATAGTTGTTTTAAGGGACGGCGAATTAATAAAAGAAGTCTCACCTTCTGATACAAGTATTCATGAAATATCTGAATGGATGGTCGGAAGAAGTTTAGAAAAAAAAGAAAAAAAATCTATTGAAGAAAGAAAATTTGAAAATATTATTTTTAAAACCAAAAAATTATGGGTGGATATGCCTGGTGAAACTGTTAGAGATGTTTCACTTGAAATATATGAAGGTGAAATATTTGGTATTGGAGGGCTTGCTGGTCAAGGAAAACTAGGAATAGCCAATGGAATAATGGGTTTATATCCTGCTGGTGGATACGTAGAATTTCGAGGTCAGGAACTTCACTTAAATGATGCTCTGACACCTTTAAAAAAAGGGCTTGCCTTTGTATCAGAGGATAGACGAGGTGTGGGTTTATTATTAGATGAACCTATAGATCTAAATATAGGGTTTACAGCCATGAATATTCAAGAAAAATTTATAAAAAAATTATTCGGTGGATTATTGAAGTGGCGAGATGATGAAAGTCTACAAAATATTGCAAATGAATATATAAACTCATTAGAAATAAAGTGTACTTCTGAGAAACAAAAAGCAAAAGAACTTTCTGGTGGAAATCAACAAAAAGTTTGCCTTGCTAAATCATTTGCATTAAAACCAGATTTATTATTTGTATCAGAACCTACAAGAGGCATTGATGTGGGTGCTAAACAATTAGTGTTAGATACTTTAAAAAAATACAATAAAGAATATGGTACAACAATAATAATAGCTTCTTCTGAACTAGAAGAACTTAGATCTATATGTGACAGAATTTCAATAGTAAATGAAGGAAAAATTGCAGGTATACTTTCTCCTAAAGATCCAATAGCTTCTTTTGGAGAACTTATGGTTGGTAATGTGAGTACCGATTCAAAGAAGGTGAGTAATGTATGAATAAAATAAATAATTTTATTGAAAAAGCTGGTTGGCCAAGGATAATAATAGCTTTATTTTTATTATCTTTCTTTATAGCTACACCTTTTGTAGGTCTAAGATTAGATACATCCATATCTGATACATTAATTAGATTTGGTATGAATTCTGTACTTGTTTTAGCTATGGTACCCATGATACAGTCTGGTTGTGGATTAAATTTTGGACTTCCATTAGGTATAATCGCTGGACTTTTGGGGGCTGTTATAAGTATAGAAATAGGTATAACAGGATTCGCTGGTTTCATAATGGCTATAATAATATCTATTCCATTTGCATTAATATTTGGAATAGGTTATGGAATACTTCTAAATAGAGTAAAAGGTGATGAAATGACTGTTTCAGTGTATGTAGGATTTTCTTCAGTTGCTTTTATGTCTATGATGTGGTTATTATTGCCATTTAAGAGTCCTGATATGATATGGGCTTATGGTGGTGAAGGGTTGAGAACTACAATAAGTGTTGAAAAATATTGGTATCATGTATTAAATGACTTTTTGCCAATAAAAATAAATGATTATATAACAATTCCAACCGGTCTCATACTATTCTTTATATTGATGTGTTTAATTGTATGGATGTTTTTCAAAACAAAAACAGGAACCGCAATGAGTGCTGTAGGATCAAACCCTGATTATGCAAGAGCTTCAGGCATCAACATAAATAAAATGAGAATAATATCAGTGGTATTTTCAACAATTCTTGGTGGAATAGGAATAATAGTTTATGAACAAACATTTGGTTTTATTCAATTATACCAAGGTCCTTTTTATATGGCGTTTCCAGCTGTTGCTGCAATATTACTTGGTGGTGCATCTATTCATAAAGCAACTATAACCCATGTAATAATAGGTACAATATTATTTCAAGGTATACTTACAATGACACCTTCTGTAATAAATAATATTATACAAACAGATATGTCAGAAACTATAAGAATAATAGTTTCAAATGGCATGATATTGTATGCATTAACGAGAGTAAAGAAGGTGAATAGCTGATGGATAATAAAAAAGATAAATTATCTCATTTTTTTATAAGTAATGCAGTTCCAATAATATTTATAATTTTATCTGCAATTTCTATTCCAATATCTGGTTTTTCTCCAGAATATTTAATACAAGAAATGATAATAAGATTATCTCGAAATTCCTTTTTAGTTTTATCTCTTTTAATTCCTGTAATCGCAGGAATGGGATTAAATTTTGGAATAGTTCTTGGAGCTATGGCCGGTCAAATAGGTTTAATTTTTATAACTGACTGGGGCATAGTTGGAATTTCAGGGCTATTTTTAGCTATGATAATATCAACCCCTATAGCTATATTATTAGGAATACTTGGAGGTATAATATTAAACAGAGCAAAAGGTAGAGAAACTGTAACCTCTTATATACTTGGTTTTTTTATAAATGGAGTTTATCAGATAATAGTTTTATATGGAATGGGAAATATAATACCAATAACTAATAAAAACATATTATTACCAAGAGGTTATGGTATAAGAAATGCAATAGATTTAAATGGTATAAGAAGAGTTTTAGATGATTTAATACCTTTAAATATAGGAAATATAAGAATACCTATCATGACTTTTGTTGTAATAGCAATACTATGTATTATTATAGTATGGTTTAGAAAAACTAAACTTGGACAAGATATGAAAGCTGTTGGTCAGGATATGGAAGTTGCAAGATCATCTGGTATAGCTGTTGAAAGAACAAGAATATTATCAATAATAATTTCAACTGTTTTTGCAGCATTTGGTCAAATACTTTTTTTGCAAAACATAGGTACTATGAATACTTATAATTCTCATGAACAAATAGGTATGTTTTCAATAGCAGCTCTTTTAATAGGGGGAGCATCAGTTATAAAAGCTACTATACCAAACGCTTTTCTTGGAATAATACTATTTCACATGATGTTTGTTGTATCTCCAAGGGCTGGAAAAGAACTTATAGGTTCGGCTATGCTTGGAGAATTCTTTAGAGTCTTCATATCTTATGGTATAATTGCAATTTCATTAGCTTTACATGCCTGGAGAAGACAAAAAGATAAAGAAAGGGCAAGATTTGAATTCAGAGGAGATACTTCTCCCTCAGATAATAATTAAGGGGGACTAAAATGACTACAAAAAAAAGAAGAACTTTAATAAGATTATCCTTAATAATATTAATAATATTATTTTCTTTCTTTCTATACTTAAGTGGAAAACAACATGAAATATTTATAGATAATAAGACAATAATCATAGAAAACGAAGAATATTTAAATATAAATACAGCTAAATTTAAAATTAATGATCAAGATTTTATAGATATTGCTAAAAGAAAAAGAAAAAAAGTAGTTGTCTCAGGTCCAAATCATAAAATAATAGTAGAATATGAAGATGAAAGTGGAGAAAAAATTTCTATTTCAAAAAATATAAGCTTGGGATTAAAAAAAGATATGATAATTAATATTCCAGCTTTAATAAATAATAATAGTAAATTCATAACAGAAAAGGAATAAATACTTTTTTACTTAATATTTATAATGTATAAACAAATGATTGATATAATACATTTATAATATGAAAATCAATAAGCCTGCCATAAAGGCAGGCTTTTATGATATTATATAAAGGGAGGAAGAAACCCATGAAAATCCTTATACCCCCCTCAGAAGGAAAAAATACAAATATTAACACCAATATAATTTACTCCAATATCCGGAGTAAAAATACTTTTTATTTTCTCGAAGAATACAGAGATTTAATCTTTCGATATTTAGAAAATATGAATAAATTAAAAAAATCTGAAATCGAAAAAATCCTCTCTGTTAAAGGAGAAAATCTTGACATAGCATTAAAATCTAATATGAACATAAAAAATTCTGAATGTATACGATCAAAAGAGTTGTACACTGGAACTATGTTCAAATATATAGATTATAAAAATTTTAATGTAAAGCAAACAGACTTTTATGATGAAAATGTTATAATATTTTCAGGTCTTTTTGGTCTTTTATCGCCAAAAGATTTCATACCTAATTATAAATTAAAATCTAATACAACTCTACCAAACTTTAAAAAAATAGATATATACTGGAAAAATATAATAACAAATTACTTGATTTCTTTACAAAAAAAAGAATTAATAATAGATTTACTTACAAATACACATAGGAATATGTATGATCAAAAAAAATGTAACACTTTTAAAATAGATTTTTATGAACAGAAAAATAATATTATAAAAAAATCTGGACATAATTCAAAAAAATATCGAGGTATTTTCATAAACGAAATAATAAAAAATAAAGTAAGTTCTTTTACAGAATTAAAAAAAATTTCAATAGATAATTTATATTTTTTGGATGAAAAAAGCGATGAATCAAAAAATTATTCATATTTGATAAAAGAAAAATAGTGGAGGTTTTAAAATGAAATTAACAGAAAAATATTTATACGAAATAATAAAAGATCACCTTATAAATTTATATAATGAAGAAATATCAAATTCTTTATTTATACAGGAGACAAATAACTCCAATTTTGGAGATTTTCAAACAAATTTTGCAATGATAAATGCAAAAACATTAAAAAAAGCCCCTAGAAAAATTGCAGAAGAAATACTTGAAAATTTTCCACAAAGTGATTTAATAACAAAGGTTGAAATTGCTGGTCCTGGTTTTATAAATATATTTATAAGTGATGATTTTGTGGGAGAACAATTAAAAAAACTTGGTAATGAAGAAATTGAATTTGATTTAAATACTAAAGGAAATGTTATAATAGATTATTCATCTCCTAATATCGCAAAACCAATGCATATAGGACATCTTAGAAGCACTGTTATAGGAGACGCTATAAAAAGAATTTATAGATATTTAGGTTATACTGTTATAGGAGACAATCATCTTGGAGATTGGGGAACTCAATTTGGTTCTTTAATCGTCGGATATGATAGATGGCTAGATAAAGAAAATTATAAACAAAATCCAATCGATGAACTTGAAAGAATTTATGTAAAATTCACCCAAGAATCAGAAAAAAACGTAGATTTAATAGAAATTGCCAGAGAAGAACAAAGAAAATTACAAAGTGGCGATGAAAGAAATACTAAACTTTGGAAAGAATTCATAGAAGTATCTTTAAAAGATTATGAAAAGATATATAAAAGAATGGATATAGACTTTGATACTTATTATGGAGAATCTTTTTATC
Organism: Oceanotoga teriensis; assembly: GCF_003148465.1. Classification (NCBI taxonomy): domain Bacteria; kingdom Thermotogati; phylum Thermotogota; class Thermotogae; order Petrotogales; family Petrotogaceae; genus Oceanotoga; species Oceanotoga teriensis. Next base: position 167,797 of record NZ_QGGI01000004.1, on the reverse strand, counting down.
ACAATATAATGAAAGATGTTGTAAAAGATCTCATAGAAAAAAATATAGCTTTTGAAGATGATGGCGCTTTAGTTGTGAGTTTTGATGATGATAATCTTCCAAATTGTATAGTTAGAAAATCAAATGGAAGTTTCTTATATACTACTTCAGATCTCGCATGTATAAAGTTCAGAAGAGAAAATTATGATATAAATAGATTGATATATGTAACAGATCAAAGACAACAAACTCATTTTAAACAAGTATTTACAATAGCTGACAATCTTGGTTGGAATGAAAAAAAAGATCATGTATATTTTGGATTGATGAGATTTGTAGATGGAGTTTTTTCAACAAGAAAAGGAAATGTTATAAAACTTAAAGAACTTTTAGACAAAGCCACACAAGAAGCTGAAAAAATATTGTTAGAAAGAAATTCTAATAAAGAAAATTTAAAAGAAAAAGCAGAAATAATAGGAGTTGGAGCGGTAAAATATGCCGATTTAAGTCAAAATAGAACAAGCGATATAATATTCGATTGGGAAAAAATGCTTTCATTCAATTCAAATTCATCTCCTTATTTACAATATACATATGCAAGAATAAACTCTTTGATAAAAAAATCAGATTTAAATGATATACAAGAAATATATATATTTGAAAATGATTATGAAAAAAATCTTGCCAAAAATTTATTAAAATTTCCTAATGCAGTTATGAGAGCGGGAGAAAATTATAAACCAAATTTATTAACAGATTATTTATATGAACTTGCACAAACTTTTAATTCTTTTTATAATAATGTTCGTGTATTGAATGCTGAAGGAAAATATCTTGAATCAAAATTAGCTTTATGTAAAAAAACTGCTTATGTACTTGAAAAAGGCTTGAATCTTCTTGGAATTAAAACTTTAGAAGAAATGTAAAATATAAAAATTAGGACTCTAAAATAGAGTCCTAATTTTATATAATTTAAATATTAATCATCTTTCATTCTATTCACTATTTCATTAGCTATATATGCACCAACATCATCAGCAAAAGAATTTGGCCCAAACCCCGCATCAAAACCTATTTCTTTTGCAAGTTCATGATTAATTCTCGCACCACCAGCTATTAAAATAGTCTTTTTTCTTATTCCTTCAGCTTCTGCAAGCTCTATAAACTCAGTCATATTTTGAATATGAATATTTTTTTGGGTTACCGTTTGAGAAACTAATATGGCATCTGCATTTAATTCAATAGCTTTAGAAATAAGATCTTCATTTAAAACTTGAGATCCCATATTATAAGCATCGAACATCTCATATCTTTCGAGACCATAATGACCAGCAAATCCTTTCATGTTCATTATAGCATCTATTCCAACTGTATGTGCATCAGTACCAGTACTAGCACCTATTACGACAAGTTTTCTTCCTATATTATTTTTTATATAATCATCTATTTCTTCCATTGACATTTTATCAACTTTAACTTTAGGCACTTCAATAACTGTATAATCTACTGCATGGGGACATTCTCCATAAGCATTAAAAAAAGTAAATCCTTTATTTAATTCTTTATAAAAAACTATTTGAGGGTTTTGAAATCCCATTTTTCTCATAAGTATTTTTGCAGCTTCAACAGCTTCATCTCCATATGGAACTGGTAATGTAAAACTCAATTGAACTTTACCATCATTCATAGTATCTCCATACGGTTTTACATTTTTCAAATCTAAAGTTTTATCATAATCTTTTTTATTTAATGAATATAAACCTCCACTCATCGTTTATCAGCCCCTAACATTTCTTCAATAAATGGATTAAAATAATTTTTATCCTTTTCAAAAACCCCATTAAGACCTTTACCACCATTTTTAGGCCTTTTAACATCTGCAAAAACACCTTTTTCAAGTGCATTAAAAAGACCTTCTCCTTCTATAGTTTTTAAAAGATCTTTTGATTTTTCTAAAACATGATTCGCTCTCTTCTGTATAACTCCATTTTCTTTAAACACTATTTCATCTCCAAGATTTCTCATGTTATTGAATATATATTTAGCATTTTCTATTGATAAATATCTGTCTGACATAAAAGGAGTATGAATTGCTTCAGTGAGCATTCCAAGAAGTTGTATTCCTTGATTCGTCCATATTGATATCACATTGAATAATGCATCTTGTACATGTCCTCTAAATATGTTACCAGTCATATATTTTGTAGGTGGCATATATTTTAAAGGTGCATTTGGGAATATCTCTCTTATCATTTGGGCTTGAGCTAATTCATACAAAAATCCATTTTCTATATCTGGACTCATTTCAAAAGCATGTCCAAGGCCCATCTGTTCTTCTGGAATACCTGCAATCAATGCCAATTGTTCATTTATAAAATCAGAAGCTAAAACAGTATGTGCTTCCTCATAAGCATCTGCAGTAGTTAAATAATTATCTTCTCCAGTATTTATAATAATTCCAGCAAATCCATTTATAACTCTCGAAAAATATTGATCTATTATTGTTCTTTGCATATTTATATCTCTGAATAATATACCATATAATGCATCGTTTAGCATAACATCTAATCTTTCCATTGCTCCCATACCTGCAATTTCTGGCATACAAAGACCAGAAGCATAATTCACAAGTCTTATATATCTTCCAACTTCTTCTCCAACTTCATCAAGAGCTCTTCTCATTATTCTAAAGTTTTCTTGAGTTGCCATAGTTCCTCCAAAACCTTCAGTTGTAGGTCCATAAGGAACATAATCTAATAAACTTTGACCTGTTGATCTTATAACTGCTATTATATCTGCTCCCTGTCTTGCTGCTGCTTGTGCTTGAACAACATCTTCATAAACATTTCCAGTTGCAACTATTACATAAAGATATGGCTTTTTACCTTCACCTATATTTTTTATGTATCCATCTCTTTTTTCTTTATTTTCTTTTATTCTTTTGACCATACTTTTTACTAATGGATTTATATTTTCTTTTATTTTATTAAAATCATTTATCGGGAGTTTAGTTATATTCAGATCTCCAGAAGATATCTTTTCTGCTATTTCTTGAGGTTTCATACCAGTTTCAATCATAGCATTAGAAATATAAAAAGCTGCACCACTACTTAAACTATTATTCTCTTTTAAATGATCTATAAGTACATTTGGCAAAGGTATATCTTCATCATTCACTCCATCTATTTCAAAAAATCTACATATAGTTCTTTCAACTGAAACAGTTGAATATACATCAACAAAATCCTGAACTTTTTCAGCTATATTCTTTGCACTACTTCTTGCTTCATCTACATATTTCCAATTTAATCCCAATTTACTCTCTCGCATAATATATCTCCTTTCATTCAAGACTTTCTATAGAATTAAAAATCAATTCTTCATCAACCCCTAAAATTTTTGCTATATTAATAGCATCTTTAGATACCATTTTTTCATCTTCTATTTTTAAAATTGAATAATCTATATACTTTTCAATTTCATTTGCTTTTAACTCTAGATTTAAAATATCTTTCTTTAGCCCTTTAACTGTAAATAAATCAACATTCTCATAATTGATTCCACTATAATGAGTAGAAAGAAAAAATGTACAATTATAATTATAAAAAGTCTTCAAAGTTCCATTTATTATTGCAACTCCTTCTTCAGGATTAGTTGTTCTTGCAAATTCATCAAAAATTATAAATAATTTTTCACCTTTTTTTAACCTTTTCAATGCTTCGTTTATTTTCAATATTTCAGAAGCATAAGAGGATAAGCCCTTCTCTATATTTTGAGAATCACCTATATTTATCACAATATCATCGTATACATCTAAACAAGCATTCTCCGCTGGAACATAAAAACCATATTGAAAAAGATATTGGGAAATTGCTAAAGATTTTAAAAAGACTGTTTTTCCAGTCATATTGGCACCCATTATGATATTTAATTTGTGATTTATATTCACATCAATCGACTGATAATTCTTATTTTTATTTTTTAAAATATCTAAAACTCTAGGATTAAAAAGCCCTTTATAAACTGTATTATTTTTTGAATATCTTGGTCTAACAAATTTTTTCTTTTCTATTAATTCTGTTTTAGCTATCAAATAATCCAAGTAAGATATTTTTTCGAAATTTTCTTTTAATATTTTAAAATCTTTTCTGATAATATCCGTTAATTTTTTTCTTATCAAATCTTCTAATTTACTTTCCTCATACAAAAGGTTCAAATAAGCTTCTTCATTTTCTTTGCCTTCTATTTGAAAAATTTTTTTCTTTTTTCTTAATTCTTTTAAATCTTCTGAATAAGAATTATAAATATAAAAAGAATTTAATCCATATTTTTCTGGATCTAAAAGATTTATTAAATTTTTTGTACTTTTTGGAAATAAGTTTTCTATGGAATCTATTTTCAAATTATAAATTTCTTCACAATATATACAAAAATTTTTTATTTCAAATAACTCTATATCATTAAAAAATAAATTTGAATCGGATAATTTATATATTGTATTTTCAATATCTTTAATATGAGACAAAGAAACTTTTAGAGGATTTATTAAATTAATATTTTTAATATAATTTCTCATTATTTCTATTCTTTCATATTCATTTTCTATATCCTCAATATTGGTCATAAATTTTAATTTTTCTATATATTTGCATCCAATTGGCGAATATAAATTCATATCTTTTAAAATAAAATTAATTTCTTTATTTTTATACATCTAATCAACCTTTCTAACATCGAAAATAGGTATATCAATATAATTTTTCAAATCTGAAACTATATTATCACTATTCATAATATAACCTTGTGGAGAAACTGGATTTACAGTTATAGCAATTAAATTTGGTTTTTTTAAGACTCTTAATTTTCCTCCCCTTTTTAAAAAAAGCAAAAAAATTTCTGAACTCAGAAATAATTTTGTATAATCTTTTACTATAATTTCGAATTTTCCGGTATCTTTTCTTTCTATTAAATATTTAATAAAATTATTTGTTAATGATCCCGTAGTATATATCTTATATGAATATTCTGAAATATCTTTATTCAAATTTTTTATGTTTAAAAGAGTTTTTATATTCAATCTATAAAAATTATTTTCTTTAATATAAAATATGCCTTCTTCATATTTTTTAAACTCTTCACTGTATAATCCTTTATAAGGGTTTATATTTATAAGATTAAAAACATGCACTGTTTTTTTCACCAGTTCTTTTTGATTTAAAGAAACTGCAGCTCCTGTGGTTAAGATCATAGATTCTGTTATGAATGGTGATGATGGAGAAAGCCTTGAAATCGCACCATCTATTAAAACTGTATCTGAATTATAATTTTTTATTTTATTTATGATTTCATACATTTTATAAGTTGAAGATGGGCCAGATAATAATACTAGCCCATTTTCAAGACTTCTTGCAATGACTATTCTTCCAAGGGATGTTTTACTGTTTGAAACATATAAGATTTCCGCATTGAATTTTTTTTGTAAAAAATGTTTTTCAGAAGTCGCAAAAATCATATTTTCTTTTATTTTTATTTCAGGTTTTGATGTATAAGTAACTTGATCACATTTCTCACCATCTATTCCTATTGAAGTCAAACCAAGAATTTTGGTTTTATTTAATTTTTTTATGAGATAATTCAAAGTTTCTGTTTTTCCAGTATTTTTTTCTAATCCAACAACAGAAATACTTTTAAAATTCAAATTTAAATCCATATTTTATTCCCTCATCATAAACTATGTTTTTTCTTCCATTCTTTAACTCTATTACCTCTATCGAGATTCTCAGGTTCAAGACTTATCTTTCCATCTTTAGCCTCAAAAAGTGCAGCAACACCTTTTAATTCATATTTTTTTCTATATTCAGAATCATTTACATCTGTTTTAGTATCTTCTGGTTCATGATATGTAGTTATAACCCCTTCATAATTTCTTAAAATAACACTTCCATCACTTTCTGAAACCATATATTGTGGCATAAGTCTTATTTTTCCTCCACCACCCGGTGCATCAACAACAAAAGTTGGAACACAATAACCAGATGTATGACCTATAAGACTTTCCATAATACCAAGTCCTTTTCTGACAGATGTTCTAAAATGACCTATACCTTGTGATAAATCACATTGATATATATAATATGGTCTAACTCTTATCTTTACAAGTTGATGAACTAATTCCATCATTATATACTTACTATCATTAACTCCTTTTAATAGAACACTCTGATTTCCGAGAGGTATTCCAGCATTTGAAAGCATTTCACATGCTTTTGTAGATTCAGGAGTTATTTCTTTTGGATGATTAAAATGTGTATTAATCCATATAGGATGATATTTACCTAACATATTTACAAGTTCAGGAGTGATTATTTGAGGTAAAACAACAGGAGCTCTTGTTCCTATTCTTATTATCTCAACATGAGGAATACTTCTCAATTCTTTTATTATATATTCAAGCATTTGTAATCCTGCAAGAAGAGCATCTCCTCCAGATAATAGAACATCTCTAACTTCAGGAGTTTCTCTTATATATTCTATAGCCGCATCTATTTCTTTTTTTGTTCTTGCTGAATCAGTTTGACCAGCAAATCTCCTTCTTGTACAATGTCTACAATACATAGAACACATGTCTGTTATCAAAAATAAAACTCTATCTGGATATCTATGTGTTAAACCAGGAACAGGTGAATCTGCATCTTCATGCAATGGATCCAACATATCCCACCTATCCACGAGCAATTCTTTTCCAGTTGGAACTGCCTGTCTTCTTATCGGATCTTTTGGATCATTTGGATCCATTAAAAGGGCATAATATGGAGTTATTGCCATTCTCAATGTTTTAAGTGCATTCTTCACTCCTTCTTCTTCATCTTCAGTTAAATTTATAACTTTTTTTAATGATTCAACATCAGTTATTCTATTTTTTATTTGCCAATGCCAATCATTCCATTGTTCATCGTTAATATCTTTCCATAAAGAGATATCTTTATATGACCGCATCTTATCTCCCCCTAAATATATAATTTTTCAAATAAATTCCTTATTTTATTTGATTCCCTAAGAATATTCAAACTCAAATCTGCATGATTTTTAGTATATCCATTACCAATGATCATATTTATATCTTTTCCAACACCTTCAGCACCCAGAGCTGCTTTAGTAAATGATGTAGCCATAGAAAAAAAATAAACTATTCCTTCATCTTTTGTTATTAAAATAGAAGACATTTCGGTATTTTCCACATTAACATTATTTATAACAACATCGCATAATTCATTTTTTGTAATATCACAAATTTTTTCATATATATCAACAGGCTTTGTAGCATCTGCTACTACAACTTCATCAACAATATCGAGTTTTTTAAGTCTTTCAGCATTTTCTTTGGAGTATTCAACAACTATTACTTTTCCATTTTTTGCATTCTTTTTAGCTTGATATGCACAAAGCACTCCAGACTTTCCTCCGCCACCTATTATACAAACATTTTGACCGTCTTTAACAAGTTTATTAACTTGTGCAGGAGCTCCTGCAACATCTAAAACAGCTAAAGATAATTTTTCGGATATATCTTCGGGAATTTTTGCATACAAACCACTCTCAAAAAGAATGGCTTTTCCAATGATATCAACCTGATCAGTATCTTTATTAATTTTTAAAATACGATCTATCTTCAAAGGAGTTAAAGATAAAGAAACTAGTGTGGCTATTTTATCTCCAACACATAAATCTTTATCTGGGAAATCATCTCCTATTTCTAAAACTTCTCCTATGAGCATCCCACCCGAACCAGTAACTGGATTTTGAAGTTTACCTCTCTCATTGACTATATTTAAAATCATATTTTCTATTTTTTTCTCATCATTATCACAAGCATTTTTTATTTGTGTAAAGCTTGCTGAATCTACATTCAAAGTCTTAACATTTAATAAGATTTCATTAGAATATATATTCATATCATTATTTATTTTTTTTGCTGGCTGAGGCAAAGCTCCCTTAGGTTCTATAACTCTATGTGTTCCATATGGGTTTCCCAATTTCATATGATCAACTCCCTTTAATGTTTAATATTTTTCTAGCTTCATCTGGTGTTGCAATTTCTCTACCAATTTCCTTAGAAATTCTAACTATTCTTTCAACTAGTTGAACATTTGATAAAGCTTTTTCACCTTTCTTATAATATATATTATCTTCAAATCCAACTCTGACATGTCCCCCCATAAGAATTGCATGTACTGCAAGTGATAATTCAAATCTACCAATTCCTGCAACTGTCCAAGTTGCATCTTCTGGTATTTTATTAACCATATATACCAAATCATCTATATTTCCTGGTATCGCACCTGGAACTCCCATAACAAAATCAAAATGCATAGGTGATTCAATCAATCCGTTTTTGTTTAAATTTATTGCATTTTGAATCATTCCTCTTTCAAAAACTTCTATTTCTGGTTTAATACCCCTATTCTTCATTTCTAATGCAAATTTTTCTATATATTCTTTAGAATTCACAAAAATATCATCTCCAAAATTACATGTACCAGCTGAAAGTGTTGCCATTTCAGGGTTTAATTTCAGAGGTTGCATTCTTTCTTCAAAAGAATGCCATACAGCTCCTCCTGTAGAAGGTTGAAAAATAACATCACATTTTTCTTTTATTTTTTTTGAAATTTCTTTATATATTTCGAAATCCTGTGAAGGATTTCCATTCTTATCTCTTGCATGTACATGAACTATAGAAACGCCAGCTTTATAACATTCATAAGCTTCATCCGCTATTTCCTGCGGAGTCAAAGAAAGATTTGGTTGCTGTTCTCTTGTTACTTCAGCTCCAGTTAATGCAGCAGTAATTATTAATTTTTCCATAGCATCATCTCCTTTGTTTATCAGCAGGGACTATACATGTTCCAACAGCTTTACAAACAACTATTGAATCTTCAAGAAGATCGGCAGCTGAATCATTTATATCTGGTCTTGGAGATATAACTTTTCTTGCAATAAACTCCATTTTTCTGGAAGTTTTACCCTGTTTGATTATTTTACCAGTTGCTTCAATATAATCTCCTGCATATACAGGATTTAAAAAGTCTACACTTTCATAAGCCCTAAATAATCCTTCATCTCCATCATTTCTTATCAGTAATTCTGTTGCAACATCTCCAAATAATTGAAGCATTTTAGCACCATCAACAAGATTTCCACCATAATGAGCATCTGCCTGACTCATTCTAAGTCTTATAATAACTTGTTCCATATTAAAACCTCCTCGAAAACTTTATCACTTTAATTTCACACTATGAAATTTTTTTCATTTATCTATTTTTAATTATATCATTTATCTTTATTAATTAAAATTTCATATTATATATGATTTTTTAACAAATATAGTCTTTAAAGGCTTTAATCATGAATAATACAAAATATTTAGATTTAATTATTATGACAAAAAAATGAGAAATGTATTTAATACATTTCTCATTTTTTTATTTTATTATTTTATTATTTTTTAAATTGTACTAAAGCTTCTCCATCTATAGCAACTTTTCCATCTTCCTTAATAACTTGAGTTATTAAAATCAATCTGAATTTTTCATCGATTTTTTCTTTTACTTCAATTCTAACAGTGAGTTCTTCATCTAAAAATACTGGAGCTTTAAACTTTGCTGATTGTTGCATATAAATAGTTCCATTGCCTGGAAATCTCATTCCAAGAACAGCTGATATCTTTCCTAAAACAAGTATTCCATGAGCTATTCTTTGACCGAATATAGATTTTTTTGCAAACTCTTCATCTATATGAAGAGGATTCTTATCTCCACTTATCTCGGCAAAAGTATTAACATCAGTTGATGAAATTTTTGTTTTTTCTTCATAAACATGTCCCAATTCTATTTCTGCATACGTCATAAGACTACCCCCTTATCAAATAATTTTTTCAAGTTCATCTATATTATCTATGGAATCTATAATTTTTGGAATAATATCATATAAATCTCCCACTATGCCATAATCAGCTACTTTAAATATAGCAGCGTCTGGATTTTTGTTTATTGCAACTATATATTCTGAGTCCTTCATCCCTGCTATATGTTGAATGGCACCTGAAATTCCACATGCTATATATAATTTAGGTCTAACTGTTTTACCAGTTTGCCCAACTTGATGAGCTTGAGATATCCATCCTGAATCAACTGTAGCTCTTGAAGCTCCTACAACACCACCAAGTTTTTTTGCTAACCTTTCTAAAAGTTCAAACCCTTCTTTTTTAGCCAAACCTCTTCCACCAGCAACTATTATTTCTGCTTCTTCTATTGCTACATCATGTTTAGCTTCTTTTATTATCTCTATTATTTTTGTCCTTATTTCTTCTTCGTTTAAAGCATAATCAAATTTTGTGATCTTCCCACTTCTCGATTTATCTTCTTCTGCTTTTTTCATAACACCAGGTCTAACAGTAGACATCTGAGGTCTATGATTTGGACAAACTATTGTAGCCATTATGTTTCCACCAAATGCCGGTCTTGTCATAAGTAATTTTCCATCTTCTTCATCTATTTCAAGATTTGTACAATCAGCTGTCAACCCTGTAGCCGTTCTTGCAGCAATTCTTGGTGCTAAATCTCTTCCTATATGTGTTGCTCCCAATAAAATTATCTCTGGTTTCTTTTCTTCTATCATTTTAGATATTATTTTTGAATAAGCTTCAGTAGTATAATTCTTTATAGCTTTATTCTCATAAAGCAATACTTCATCTGCACCATGATTTATAAGATCTTGACTTAAGTGTTCAACTTTATCTCCTATCAATACGGCTACTACTTCTACATTTAATTTATCCGCCATTTTTCTTGCTTCGCCAAGAAGTTCATATACAACAGGCATTAATTTTCTTTCTCTTTGCTCTGCAAATATCCATACTCCTTTATATAAAGAATGTTCATTTTTAGCAGGATCTACATAAGCCATTTTCTTACCTCCTTATAATACGTGTTTTCTTTTCAATTCAACTATTAATTTCTGTGCCTTTTCTTCATTATTTCCTTCTAACATCTGTCCTTTACCTTTAGGTTCAGGTGTGAAAGATTTTTTTACTTGTGTTGGTGAGCCTTTTAAACCTATATTCATTCTATCAACATCTAAATCATCGAGTCCCCAAACTTTTACTTTATCATTTCCAAAAGCTTCAAATATTCCCGCCATATTCATATATCTTGGTTTATTCAATTCTTTTATAGCTGTCAATAAAACAGGTGTTTGTGTTTCAATTATTTCATAACCATCTTCTAAAGCTCTTTCAACAATTATTTTATCTTCATTTATTTTAAAATTTTTAACGTATGTTATTTGAGGTATATTTAATCTTTCGGCTATTTGAGGTCCTACCTGTGCAGTATCACCATCTATCGCCTGTCTACCAGCAAAAATTATATCGAAATCACCTATTTTTTTTATTCCAGCTGCTATTGTTTCTGATGTTGCCCATGTGTCAGAACCACCAAAAAATCTATCACTCAACAATATTGCTTCATCAGCACCCATAGCCAATGCTTCATTCAAAACTTCTTTAGCTTGAGTAGGTCCCATAGAAATTACAGTTATATGAGTATCTTTATTTTCATCCTTTATCTTTAAAGCTTCTTCCAATGCATTTTTATCATCTGGATTCATTATACTTGGTACACCTTTTCTAATTAATGTCCCTGTGATAGGATCTATTTTTAATTCTGTTGTGTCTGGTACTTGCTTTACACAAACTATTATTTTCAATTTTATTTTCCTCCTTTTTACTTTATCGTATTAGCTGCTATAACCATTCTTTGAACTTCAGAAGTTCCTTCATATATTTCTGTAATTTTAGCATCTCTCATCATTCTTTCAACTGGATAATCTTTAGTATATCCATAACCACCATGAAGTTGAACCGCTTTTGTAGTTACAAACATCGCTGTTTCAGCAGCAAATAATTTTGCCATAGCCGCAAGCTTTGAATAAGGTTGTCCATCATTTTTTGCCTGAGCAGATTGATAAACTAATAGTCTTGCAGCTTGTATTTGAGTTTCCATATCAGCTATATTAAATTGTAATGCTTGAAATTTACTTATAGATCTGCCAAATTGTTCTCTTTGATTGATATAATTCAAAGTTTCATCCATTGCACCTTGAGCTATACCTAATGCTTGAGCAGCTATACCTATTCTTCCGCCATCTAAAGTTTGCATAGCAATTTTAAAACCTTTTCCTTCTTGACCCAACATATTTTCTTTAGGTACTCTTAAATTTTGAAATATGAGTTCTGCGGTAGCTGATCCTCTTATTCCCATTTTGTCTTCTATTTTACCTATTGAAAAACCTTCCATTCCTTTTTCTATTATAAAGGCACTTATTCCTCTAGTTCCTTTACTAGGTTCTGTCATAGCAAAAATAACATATATATCCGCATACTTACCATTTGTTATAAATATTTTTGATCCATTTATTATCCAATCTTCCCCATCTTTTTTTGCGAAAGTTTGCTGACCAGCAGCATCTGTTCCAGCATTTGGTTCTGTTAATGCAAATGAACCCAATTTCTTACCTTTTGCAAGAGGAACTAAGTATTTTTGTTTTTGTTCTTCTGTCCCAAATTTATATATAGGCCAACAAGCTAAAGAATTGTGTGCAGAAAGAATTACTCCTGTTGTAGCACAATATCTTGATAACTCTTCTACAGCTAATACATAACTCATTTCATCTGTTCCAGCACCACCATATTCTTTTGGCATATTCATACCAAAAAAACCATATTTCTTCATCTTCTCTACATTTTCCATAGGAAATCTTTCAGTTTGGTCTATCTCAGCTGCAATTGGCTTTACTTCATTTTCTGTAAATTCTCTTACCATTTTTTTTACAATTTCCTGTTCTTTTGTCAAGTTGAAGTTCACAGCTATACCTCCTTATTTGTTATATAAGTGAAAATATTCACTTTAGTTTTACTTTTATAAACTTTATTTTCGACTTTTTGTAAAAGTGAATCATCTCTCATTTTAATTATACATTATAATTATTAATAATTAAATTACATTTTAAATAGGTTATTGTTATTTATTTTAGATTATAATTGATTATCTTTCGTTTTATAAATATCTCTTATTTTTTAAGTTTTTATTTTTATAGTCGATTTTATATCTGAAGGTGGGTGATAGCATTTTTAAAAAATTTTTGATTTTTTTTATATTAATTTTTATACCTTTGAGTGTTTTTACATATTATGATAATGAAGTAAAACTTGATGAGAATGGTAGTTGGTCTTTTGTAGAACAAGAAAAAAAATATTATGGAATGTATGATGATATATATTTTGGATCAACAAGAGATTTTATAGAACAAAATAATAAAGAATTATTATTGAAAAAAGATGTGGATTATCTTTTATTCAGAGAAAAATTTAATGAATACTCTTTAGATTCTTTTTATTTTTTTTATGATGATTTATTTTATAAAACTATTTCTGATTTCTTAGTAGTTCATTATTCTGCAAAATATTGGATTTCAGACTATGAAAAAATAAAGAGCAAATTAATAGAAATTTATGGAAATCCCGATGAAGATGAAATATATTATAGTAACAGTTTTTGGATTGGAAAACTTGAAAATGCTTTTGACAACAATCAAGCAACTTTAAAAACTGTATGGAAAAAAGATTATAAAGATATAGTATTAGAACTTTTTAAAATTGGAAATGATACTAAAATAATAGTTTCTACAGTATCAAACGAAATAAATCCCGATCTATAAATAACCCGGATTATTAAAAATCCGGGTATTATTTTAGGATATTTCAAGTCCTTTTTTATAAGCTTTTAAGTTCATATCTATAAATTTCTCTTTAACATTATTTTTTATTGATTCTTCCCAATCTATATTTTCAAGACCCAAAGCCTTGGTCAAAGGTGCAAGAAGTACTATATTTTGTGTTTTTATATTTCCCAATTCTATCGCAATTTTAGTAGCTGGAATTATTAAGGTTTTAACTTTTGTTTTTAATTCTTCAATTATTCCTTCTGGATACTCTGCTTTTCCTGAAAGTATAGGTGCTGATTGGATTTCATGATCATTTATAACCAATAATCCATCAGGTTTTAAATATTCAATCCATCTCATAGCTTCCATTTTTTCAAATGATATTAAAACATCGGCTTGCCCTTTTCCGATTATGGGCGAATAAACTTGTTCTCCATATCTTATCTGAGTTGTAACAGATCCACCTCTTTGGGCCATACCATGAACTTCAGACATTTTAACATCGTATCCAGCATTTAAAAGTGCCGTAGATATTATCTTTGAAGTTAAAATTATTCCTTGTCCACCTACACCAACAAGTAAAACATTTTTAGTTTCTTTAATCATATCAAACACCTGCCTTTTCTATTGCATCAAAAGGACAAACTTGTGCACAAACTGAACATCCAACACAGGTATTTATATCTATTATAGATCCTACATTTTTGTCAAAAGAAATTGATGGACAACCTACCTTCAAACACATCTTACATTTTTTACATTTTTCATGATTTACTTGATATCTAACCGTTTTAATTTTATATTTTTGTTTTTCTTCTTCTCTTAGTTTTTTTAATGCACAAGGCCATTTAGTTATTATTACTGAAGGTTCTTCTAATACTGTAAATTCATTTATAGCACTTCTAACTTCATCGAGTTTGTTAGGATCAACCGTTTTAACATGTTTTATTCCTACAGCTTTAACAATAGCTTCTATATCTATTTCTTCCGTCTTTTCTCCCATTAAAGTATAACCAGTTCCAGGATTTTCTTGATGTCCTGTCATTCCTGTAACTCTATTATCAAGTATAATAGATATAACTTTTGATTTATTATAAACGATATCTATAAGACTTGTTATACCCGAATGAAAAAATGTTGAATCTCCAACAATACCAAAAATTTCTTTTTCTTCTCCAGATTTTTCAAATACTTTTGAAAAACCATGAGCTGCAGATATTCCAGCCCCCATACATATAACTGTATCCATAGCATTTAAAGGATCTGCTGAACCAAGAGTATAACAACCTATATCACCTGTTATAACTGCATTTTTTCTTTTACTTAATTCAAAAAATAATCCTCTATGTGGACAGCCTGAACAAAGTGTAGGAGGTCTAGGAACTATCATTTCCGGATTAACAGAAATTTTTTTATTTTCTTTTCCCAATAGTTTTTCAGCTATTATATCTGGATTTAATTCCCCAGTTAAAGGTATTTTCTCTTTACCTATAACATTTATCCCCATAGCTTTTATTTCTGTTTCAAGAAAAGGTTCATTTTCTTCTATTACATAAAGTTTTTTTACCTTGGAAGAAAAATTTTTTATTTTTTCTTTTGGTATAGGAAAACTCATTCCTAATTTTAAGTATGAAGCTTCATTTCCAAAAATTTCTTTTGCATATTCATAAGAAATTCCTGAAGTTATGATTCCTATTTCTGAGTTATTTATTTCTTCTCTGTTTAACCAAGTATCATTACTTGAGAAATCTTCTAATTTTTTTAACTTTTCTTCGAGTTCTACATGATGCTTTCTACAAGCTGCTGGTGTTGCAACAAATTTAGATATATTTCTTTTATAAGGTTTCTTTTCTACTTCTTTTCTTTCTTCAAGTTCTACAACACTTTTTGAATGACATATTCTAGTTGTTAATCTGAATAAAACTGGAACATCAAATCTTTCTGATATTTTATATGCTTCCTTTAAAAAATCTTTTGCCTCTTGAGAATTTGATGGCTCTATTAAAGGCATCTTAGCATGTCTTGCATAATATCTATTATCTTGTTCGTTTTGCGATGAATGTAAACCAGGATCATCAGCAGTTACTATAACATATCCTCCATTAACTCCTAAATATGCATAAGTAAACATAGGGTCTGCAGCAACATTTAAGCCAACATGTTTCATGGCAGACAAACTTCTTGCACCTGCAATAGATGCTCCAACTCCAACTTCAATTGCAACTTTTTCATTTGGAGTCCATTCAGAGTAAACTTCTTTATAATTTGCAAGATTTTCTAAAATCTCTGTACTTGGAGTTCCAGGGTATGCCGACGCAAATGTAACTCCTGCTTCATAAGCACCTCTGGCAGTAGCTTCATTACCAGTCATTAATACTTTCATAAACTCTCCCCTTTCCTTTGATATTCTCCCATTTTTATTATACAACAGTTAATGAAATTTTTTTCATCTCGATTTTTAAGATTATTAATAATTATTGTCTTTTATTAAAGCTATATCTTTTTATTTAGGATTATTTCGATAAATCATGAAAAATATTTCATTGTATATGAAAAATAAAAAAATGAGGATAATTATAAAATTATCCTCATTTTTATTAATTTAATTTTTCTTGAAGTATATTTACTATATCCTTTACCGTTCTTATATTTTCAACTTGAGAATCTTCTATATTTACCTCAAGTTCTGTTTCAAAATCCATTGTTAAATCTACTAATTCCAATGAATCAACATCTAAATCTTCTATTAATCTTGAATCTTCTTTTATCTTTTCTTCTTCAATATCTAAACTTTCTGATATTATAGAAACTACCTTTTTTAATAATTCTTCTCTACTCATTTTTATCCTCCTCAAAAATTTCTTCTATGATTTCTTTTACTTTTTGAATTTTATTTACCTTATCAACTGAAGAACCAGAAAAAACAAAGCCTTCTTCTATATTCCCCTTAGCTGCATTATACAAAGCTCTAGCAATACAATAAGGAGTATTTTTAAAATCACATGTTTTTATGCAATGATAATTACATATAAATGGCTTTTTTTCTCCTTTTCTAAAAGATTCTATAAATTCATTTTTTATAGCTCTACCTGGAAGACCTACAGGACTTTTTATTATTGTTAAATCTTTTTCATTTGCATTAATTATAGCTTTTTTAAAATTAATATCAGCATCACATTCATATGTTGCAATAAATCTTGTTCCCATTTGAACCGCATCTGCACCGAGATTCAAAACTTTTTCTACATCCTCTTTGGAGTTTATTCCTCCGCCTGCAATTATTGGAATTTCTTTTTGATAATTATCTTTTAATTCTTTCATATACTTTTTTAATACTGGTATATTTTTTTCAAGGCTATAATTTTCTTCAAATATATTTTCATATTTATATCCTAAATGTCCTCCAGCTTTGGGTCCTTCTAAAACAAAAGCATCTGGCAAATAATTATATTTCCTAATCCATCTTTTAACTATTACTTGAGCTGCTTTTAAAGATGATATTATTGGAACTAATTTTGTTTTACTATCTTTTTTTAAATATGATGGT
Source organism: Oceanotoga teriensis (assembly GCF_003148465.1). Taxonomy (NCBI): domain Bacteria; kingdom Thermotogati; phylum Thermotogota; class Thermotogae; order Petrotogales; family Petrotogaceae; genus Oceanotoga; species Oceanotoga teriensis. The sequence continues at coordinate 150,492 of NZ_QGGI01000004.1, read as the reverse complement.
AGTTCTAAAGGTAATCCAGCTCCAGAAAAAATTATATCTATTCCTTCATCAATAGATGTTTTAACCATATCCGCATAATTATTTAATGCTACCATTATATTTACTCCAACAACACCTTTAGTCTTTTCTTTCGCACTTTTTATATATTTTCTCAATGCATCTATACAAGCTTTTTTATAATTTTTTTCATCTTCAAATAATCCTATACCTGCCGTACCTATTACCCCTATTCCACCTGCTTCTGCAACGGAAGAAGCCAAATTATCTAAAGATATTCCAACAGCCATTCCTCCTTGAACTATTGGATATTTTATGTTTAATTCTCCTATTCTAAAATGATTTATCATTTTGTTTTCAACCTCTTTTATATACTTAATCCTCCATCCACTCTTATAATTTGTCCAGTTATATAAGACGATCTGTCAGATGCAAGAAATAAAGCAAGATTAGCTATGTCTTCAGCTTCACCAAGTCTTTTTATTAAACATTTTTCCTTAACTTTTTCTAATACTGTCTCAGATAAGTTCTCTGTCATACTTGTTTTTATAAAACCTGGAGCTATTGCATTAACTCTTATATTTTCATTTCTTAGAGTAAGTTCTTTTGCCCATGTTTTTGTCATCCCTATTATTCCAGCTTTTGCAGCAGAATAATTAGTTTGACCAGAATTTCCCTCTATTCCAACAATTGATGAAATATTTATTATATTACCATATTTTTGTTTTTTAAAAAATTTTGATATTTCCTTTGTCATGAGAAAGGTTCCTTTTAAATTAATATTTATAACATCATCAAAATCTTTTTCTTTCATCCTTATCAAAAAATTATCTTTTGTAATTCCCGCATTGTTGATGAGAACATCTACTTTTTCAAAATTTTCTTTTAAAAATGTACTCAAATTTTTTATTCCTTCAGAATCTGTTATATCTAAAGGATAAGGTATATAATTTTTAAGTTCACTTTTATTTTCATTCAATGTTTTTTCATCTCTTGATATGGCTATTACAATCGCATTATTTTCAATAAATTTTTTCGCTATTTCAAATCCTATACCCCTTGATGCACCAGTAATTAAAATAATTTTATCTTTTAAATTCATAAATTCACTCCTAAACATATTCAAGTTTTACATCCATGAGTATATTTTTAATCATTTTACTTAAAACTTTTGATGGTCCTATTTCTATAAATTCATCTATTCCATTTTCTTTCATATTTTCTATACTTTCTACCCATTTTACAGGTCTTGTTATTTGTTTTATAATATTTTCTTTTATTATATATGGATCTATTTCAAATTTTGCATTTACATTCTGAACAATTGGAATTTTTGGCGTTTTAAAATTTATTTTCTCTAATTTGATTCTCATATTCTCTTCAGCTTTGTTCAAAAGATGTGAATGAAATGGACCACTAACATTTAATTTTATTATTCTTTTTGCACCATTTTCTTTGAGTTCGTCCATAGATTTTAATAATTGTTCTGTCTCTCCACTTATAACTGTTTGCATTGGAGAATTATAATTTGCTATTATAACATCATCATAATTGTTTAAAATTTTTTCTATTTCTTCTATTTTCATTCCTAAAACAGCAGCCATACTTCCTTTATTAGGTTCACATGCATTACTCATAAATAAACCTCGACTATGAACAGCTTCAACTGCCTCTTCAAAACTTATAACTCCTGAAACTACAAGTGCTGTCCATTCGCCAAGAGAATGTCCAGCTAAAGCTTTTATATTCAAATACTTACTTTCATTGTGAATGTACTTTATATAACTACATATGAGTATTGCAGGTTGAGCATTTTCAGTTAATGTAAGTTGATTTATATCTTCACCAAATATTATAGATTTTATATCAAAATTTAAAATTTCATTTGCTATATCAAAATATTTTTCATATCTTTCATCAAGAGCTATACATTCTTTACCCATAGATAAGTTTTGAGATCCTTGTCCTGGAAAAATTAAAGCCTTCATTTAGATAACACCCCCGAAAAATTTTTAATAGTATAATCCATATCAGAACATAAATCTTCTATTATTTCTTTAACACTTTTTATATTTTCTATTAATCCAACACTTTGTCCAGCCATAAAAGAACCATTATCATTATCTCCATCAATATGAGCTTTTTTTAAACTTCCTATTAAAAGTCTTTCTGCTTCTTCTATTGATTCAGATTCTATCTTATTTATATTTTTCACAAATTTATTCTTTATAGATCTCGCTGGATGTCCCATTTTTATTCCAGTTATAACACTATCTCTTATACCAGCCTTTAAAATTTTATTTTTATAATTTTCATGTGCTTCACATTCATAAGAAGCTATAAATCTTGTTCCCATTTGAATTCCACTCGCACCCAACATAAAAACTGCCGCCATACCTCTTCCATCTGCTATTCCACCGGCTGCAATTACAGGAATCTTTAAAATAGAGGTTAATTTTGGTATTATTACCATAGTGGTAACATCACCTATATGCCCACCGCATTCCATTCCTTCACCTACTATAAAATCTATTCCTTTTTTTTCAAGCCTTAAAGCAAGATTTTCAGATGAAACAACTGCACCAGTTATTATATTATTTGATTTTAAAATAGGTATATATTTTCCTGGATTTCCAGCCGCCATTATAACAACAGGCACTTTTTCTTCTATTACAATATTTATTATATCCTCAATAAAAGGATTTATCATTATAATATTTACTGCATAAGGTTTATTTGTAAGTTCTTTTATTTTTTTTATTTGTTCTTTTAAAATATCTGGTGTCATACTTCCAGAACCAATAGTTCCAAGTCCTCCAGCATTTGAAACCTCGGCAGCAAGTTTAGCTGTTCCAACCCAAGCCATTCCACCTTCGATAATGGGATATTTTATATTTAAAAGTTTAACTATAGAATTTTCAGAAAAATCCATAATAATTCACCTTACCTTTTTATTCCAGCCATGATTTCAGCTTTAGCTGCAAGTTTTTCTCTTACAAAAACTTTTGCTTCTAATTTATAAACTTCTTTTTTGCTTTGAATAATTCTAACTTCATATACAATTCTATCACCAGGCCTCACTTCTTTTTTAAATCTGCAATTATCTATACCTATAAACAAAGGTATAACATTTTGTCCTTTATAATCTTTTAAAAGAAGAATTCCAGCTGTTTGTGCCATTCCTTCAACAAGTAAAACACCTGGCATTAAAGGATACATCGGAAAATGTCCTTGAAAATACGGTTCATTTATACTGACCATTTTTTCAGCTTTTATTGATTTTTCATCCATAGAAATCACATTATCTACTAATAAAAACGGATATCTATGAGGCAAAATTTCCATTATTTCATCTATGTTCATAAGCATTAAGATTCCTCCCAAACAGTTATAAGACCTCCAGAATCTGGACCTAAATGTGTTCCAATGACAATATCTATATAATCTTTTCTTATTTCAAGATCTATGTTTTTATTTTTAATATTTAAATATATATCCTCTGCAATTTCTTTATTATTAGTATGTAAAACCATTATATGTTTAATATTTTTATTTTTTTCAAAACTCATATCAACTATTTCCTTATTTAATTTTTTCATCCCTCTAATATTTTTAATGGGTGTCAATATTCCATCGTTCAATGATAATATTGGTTTAAGTTTTAAAAGTCCTCCCATGAGGCTTTTCGCTTTTCCTATTCTTCCACCTTTATAAAGATAATTTAAATCTCCAACACTGAAATAAACTTTAACTCTTTTATAATAATTCTTACAAAAATTTATTATACTTTCTAAATTTTTTTCATCATTCTTTATTTTTTTTTCTAAATCTTCAATTAAAAAACCAAGAGCCCAAGAAGCTAATTTAGAATCTATAACTTTTATTTTATCCGAATTTACTATATTTGCCGCCATCAAAGCTGAATTAAATGTACCACTTAAAACTGCCGAAAGATGAACAGAAATTATATAATCAAACTCTTGTATCATATAAGTATAAACTTCTTCAAAATCTTTAACAGATGGCTGTGAAGTTTTAGGAACATAATTTGAATTTTTTATAAATTCATAATAATCTTCTAAATCAAGTCTATTTGCTTTTATAAATTCATCTTCTTTATTTATATATAATGGCACATAACCAATATTTAATTCTTTAAGTTTTTCTTTTGATATATTACATGTATTATCCGTTACTATTCCAATCTTCATAAGTTCACCTACCTCTTGGTATAAACAATCGATGCATTATGTCCACCAAATCCAAAAGAATTTTTTAACATAATCTTAGTTTCTTTTTCAACAGTTTTTTTCACTATATTTAAATCTTTAAAATCATCGTCAATTTCAAATAAATTTGGCATACCATGAATAAAACCTTTTTCCATTTGAATTATACTGGCTATTAATTCAATAGCTCCTGCCGCTCCAAGACTATGACCTATAAGAGTTTTAGTGGATTGAATATAAGGTTTTGATATGTTTTCTTTAAAAACACTTTCAAGAGCTATTTTTTCTGATTTATCTCCAACAGGTGTACTTGTAGCATGACAATTTATTAAATCTATGTCTTCTGATTTTATATTTGCCATATTTAAAGCAAGTTGAACAGCTTTTGCAGCACCTTTTCCTTCAGGATCTGATTTACTTATATGATATGCATCTCCTGTCATACCAAATCCCTCAAGATATCCATAAATTTTAGCCCCTCTTTTCAATGCATGTTCTTCTTCTTCAAGTATTAGAACTCCAGATCCTTCCCCCATAACAAAACCATCTCTATTTAAATCAAAAGGTCTTGAAGCAGTTTTTGGGTCTTCATTTCTTTGAGATAATGCTGTCATATTTGCAAAAGCCGCAATTGGCATTGGATCTATGCAAGCTTCTGTTCCACCAGCAACAGCAATATCAACATATCCATGTTTTATAAGCATAGCTGAAGTTATTAAAGCATGAACTGAAGATGCACAGGCACTCATAGTAGAAAAATTAGGACCTTTTAAATTATTTTCTATTGAAACTACTCCAGAAGGCATATCAGCTATCATCATTGGAATCAAAAATGGACTAACAAATTTTGGCCCTTTTTTATTCATATTATTAAATTCATTATAAAGAGTTTTAAATCCACCTATCCCAGAAGCTATTATAACTGCAGCATTTTCTCTCCATTCATCATTCTCATCATTTAATCCTGAATTTTTAATAGCTTCTTCAGCAGCTATCATAGCTAACTGCAAAACTCTATCATACCTTCTTGCTTTTTTCCTATCCATATAATCTTTTGGATCAAAATTTTTTATTTCAGCTGCAATAGTGACTTTATGATCTTCAGTATCAAATTGGGTTATATTATCAATACCTATTTTCATCTCTCTAAGACTTGTTTCAAATTCGTTTATATTTTTTGCAATAGAATTTATAGTTCCTAAACCTGTTATAGCTACTCTTCTCATTTTAAGCCTCCTGTAAATTAAAATAAAATATTAAATTAATGTTATGACCAATGGTCATAATCATTTAAAACAAAATGACCGTTGGTCATTTTGTTTTAAAATAAAAATTAGCCAATGGCTAACTTTCATTATTTTGTAGAGTTTTTTTTGTTAACTCTATATAATAATCAAGTATAGTTTCAGGAGTTGTATTACTCCATTTTTTATAAAGTATTTCTCTAAGTTTTACTTGCTGAACCATTCCTGTAGTTTGAGTCCACAAGACCATAGCTAATTTTTGTGGATCTACATCTTTTCTTATAGTTTTATCTTTTATTCCTTCTATAATTGACTTACTTAAATAATCAAATATCATTTCACTTTTTTCATAAGAAAGTCTCACAAGAGGATCTTCTGGATTCAAATGTGCTTTTTGAGACTCATAATTTACTATTAAATTATAATAACCAGGATATTCTTTATAAAATTCTACATAAGATTTTCCCATCATTACAACTTTTTCTATACCGGTATGACATGTTTTTATATTTTTTCTTATTAAATCTTCTATTAGTTTTAAACCTCTTACAACAACAGAAAAATAAAGATCTTTTTTACTTGAAAAATAAAGATACAATGTTCCTTTAGCTATTCCTGCATTTTTAGCTATTTCTGTCATTGTTGTATCTTCATAATTTTTTTCAAAAAATAATTTTTCAGATGCATCTATTATCATTAGACGTTTTTCTTCTTTATTTATTTTTTCTGGAATTTTTTCTTTCATTAGATCACCTTTCTGACCAATGGTCATTTTTCTTTTTTTATTATAACACTTTTTTTTTATTTTATCAACAATAGTTAAAAATTACTTCTAAATAATATTTAAGAGAAAACTTAAAAAATTTTAAGTTTTCTCCTATGCCTTAAAAGCTCTACAATTCAAGTTTAGAAACATTTTTTGCTTTTTTGTTAATTTTTATTATATTTTTCTTTTCAAAGCTTAAAATAAATCCACCTATTATTGCTGTTAATGGTGCTGTAAGTACTAAACCAAAACTTCCCACTATTATATTAAGGATCTCTGAAGATATATAATTTATATTTATTAGTGCAAATTCATTAGTATTCTTTGCCATAAAAGCCATTAATAAAGTTGCATATCCTCCTGAATAGGCTAAAAGTAATGTAGTAGCCATCGTTCCTATAACTGCTTTCCCAACATTCAAACCGGATTTTATAAGTTCTTTAGAATTTATATTTTTTGCTTTATTTTTCACCTCATTCATAGAAGCAGAAATATCCATCGAAATATCCATAACTGCCCCAGAAGAAGCTAAAAAAATTCCACTTATAAATAATTTATTTAAATCAAGCATATAATACCCAGAATAAAGTAAAGTTTCTGAAAATGGTTTTACAGAACCGTTTATATAAAATGGTCTTGAAAACAATTCAGATATTATTATTGTTATTAATACACCAGAAATAGCTCCCAAAAAAGCAATAAGACCTTTTTTGTTGAATCCTGCAACCAAAAAAATTATTATAAATGTTAACATCGAAACTATTAACAAAGATATTATTATTGGATTATAACCTTTTAAAAAAAGAGGTATCATTATTTTCCATAGAAATAGAATAGTTGTTGTAAATGAAAGTAATGATTTTACTCCGGTCCAGCCCGATATTAATATGAGTATTATAGAAAATGATAATATTAACAATATTTGTGAATCTGCTCTATAAAAATCTACTATAGAATAGTTTAAACTATTAGAATTAGTGTTTTTTTCTATTAAAACTTTATCTCCAATCTTAAAATTTTTATCTAATTCCATCTTACCGATTAAAATATTGCTTAAAATAATTATTTTATTTTTGTCTTCCCCATTAAGTATTTTTAATTCAACGTATTGTTCGCCTTGTTTTATAATTCCAAACTGTTGAATTTCAGAATTATCTACAGAAATAACTTCAGATTTATAATATTCATAATTATTTTTTGTTTCATTAACTGGAATATAAAAGAGTAATACATTTATCATTAATAGAAAAATTACGAAAAAATTTTCATTATTTATATTTAATTTCATTTTCAAATCATTCACTCCCCTTAATTAAAAAGTGCAGGGATAAATCCCTGCATAATAATAACTGTATATTTTACACTATTACCCTATTATTTGAAATAATTTTTTCGCTATATCTGTATTATCATAATATCCATTGAACATTTCTGAATTATATCCTTGTGCAAATGTTGCAACAGGAACCCCTGTATGAGAATATGTAGTCCAAGATATTCCAGATTTTTCATTTAATATATGAGTTAAAGTTATAGTTAATGGTTCATATCCACCATATAATAAGTATGTATATTCAGTATTTGGCACTTTATCTTTCCATGACATATCATATGCTTGTTTTATTTTTTTTACTTCATAATCGTTCAATATCATACCTTTATCTTTAGCTTTTTCTTTATCTTCTGGAAAAAATAATCCAAAATTCTCATTTATTAAATGTTTAATATCTTCAAATGATGCATTCTGCTTTTTATATTTCGATAAAACTTGATCAAAATTTTCAAAAGATACTTTTTGATTATTAATTCTATCAAAATATGTAGAGTAAGCTGTTCCAGCAAAACCTATAGTCATTCCACCTGTTTCATGATCTCCAGTAACTATTATTAAAGTTTCATTTGGATGCTCTTCATAAAATTCATAAGCTTTTTTCACAGATTCATCAAAAGCTAATGTATCATATATATTTGTAACTGCATCATTTGCATGTCCAGCCCAGTCAATTTTTCCACCTTCAACCATTAGAAAAAAACCTTTTTCATTATCAAGAATATTTATAGCCTTTTTTGTTATATCTGAAAGAGAGAATTCATCTTGTCTATCTATATCATATTTCATCGCAGAACCGCTTGATAAATCTTCATTTATTATTATTACTTTTTGATTTTTATCTTCAAAATTATCAAATTCTTTTTCTGTATTTAATATTTTATATCCGTTTTCTTCAGCATATTCATAAAAATCTTTTTCGTTTTTACTTTTTCCTTTAGGATACTTTATTCCACCACCACCAAAAAAATCGAAATCACTTTCAACAAGTTCCATAGCTATTTCATAATAATTACTTCTTGAAGATTGATGTGCATAAAACGCTGCTGGTGTAGCATGATCAAGTGAAACAGAAGATATTATACCCACTTTCATTCCATTTTTCTTGGCTCTTTCAGCGATAGTTTCATATTTGATCGTTTTATCAGCATTCATATTAATTACACCCGATAATGTTTTATATCCAGTTGCTAAAGCAGTACCTGCTGCTGCTGAATCTGTTATAAAAGAATCTTGAGAATATGTTGTTGTCATACCCTGCGCTTCAAATTTGCTCATTTGCAATTTCGTGTCTTTGTTATTAATTTTGGTAAGATAGAGTTCCGCAGAATTTATTTGTGGCAAAGCCATCCCATCTCCAATAAAAAAGAAAACATACTTTATCTGAGAAAATGATAATACACTTAATACCAATACAGTAATCAACAAAAATGTTTTTTTCATTGATTCACCCCCTTTAATATTTAAACTTATTTTCTCATCTTTATTTTTAGATATTACAAAATATTGTTAAGAAAAATAAAATATGATAAACTTTAATAAGTATATGGAGGTGTTTTCATGAAAGGGCTAAAAATTTGTATACTCGGTTTAAGTATAATACTAATTTCTGGATTTATATTAATCGATGATATGAGTAATCTTGGCGGGTTTGGTGAAGTTTTTCTATTTTTTTTAGGAATTATAATAATAATTTTAGGTATAAATAAAAAAGAATAAAAAAATCAGGAAAATATCCTGATTTTTTTATTTTAATATTGATTTTATTATCATTTCAGAGGCCTCTTCTTCTGTAAGTCCTTTTGACATCAAAGTTTCAAGTTGATCAGAATTTATCCTTCCAACAGATGCTTCATGAGTTAATTCAGCAAGCTCATTTTTTACTCTTAAAAGCGGAATTGTAGAAAGATCTACTTTCGGACCATCCACTATTTCATCACATTCTATATGACCTTTAGAATAATCTCCATTACCATAAGCTTCTGTAATAACTTTAGCTTTACTTTCATCTGTAGCTATAACAAAAGTTTTAGCTATTCCAGAAGAATTTTTACCATTTAATCTCAATATCTCATTTATTTCAACATAATCATCTTTCTTTTCTCTAACTTTGGTTTCAATATAAGCTTTTGCATCGTCTTTTAAATCTACATCCATCTTTATTTTCATATTTCCAACTCTTGTTTTTGTAAGTGTAAATCTATTATCATATTTAGAATTATTTCCAACAATGGTCTCATAATCAGTATCTAAATTTACCAACCCTTCTTCATTATGAAAATGAACATCTTCATAAGTAACTTTAGAATTATTTCCTATAATCATCTTAGATTTCATTTTATGCAAAATATCTTTAGCTGCTGGAAAAGAACAATGCGATATAAAATTTATTATAACATTGTTACCTATATCAAATTCATAATCAAGATTTTGTTCTCCAAAATCTTTTAAATAACCTACACAAAGATGAACTGGTTTTTTCACAACAACCCCATCATCTACTTTGAAATACAATTTAACATGATTTTCATCACAATCAGCTTCAATATGGACTCCTTCTACAGTGTTTCTTCCAAGAATTTTATGTCCACTAACAATTATGGAAACTATATCTTTTGTAAGAAGTCCACTTACATCTCCACCTGCTTTATCATAAGCTTTTTGTATATATTCAAACTCTTTAGAATAATTCTTTTCAATTTGCAACTTTTTTCACCTCTATTTTTTCAGCAGGTTCATTGATATTAGTACAAAAATCACATAATTTTTTATATATATTCCCAATATATTCTGGAGTACCTTCATTTCTTATCATTCCATTGCATAACAAAATAGCTTTATCTGATAATAATGATATTTCTTCCCTATGTGTGATAGTTATTACAGTACTATTATTATTTTTAAGTTCTTTAAGTATTGAATCTATCATAGAATTTGACATCATATCTATACCTGAATCAGGCTCATCTAATATAACAATTTCTGGTTTTAAAATAACTATTGAAGCAAGTTCAATCCTTTTTCTCTCTCCTCCAGAAAGAGTTTTATCAACATTTCTATTTAAATATTTTTCATTTAGACCTACAAGATTTAAATATTTTATCATATCATTCATTGTAAGTTGATTTTTATTTCCAAGTTTCAAATAATCTATAACGGACATTCCCTTGAATCTTGCTGGCTCTTGCCAAGCCATTGTTATACCTTTTCTTGCTCTTTCATCTATTTTTAAATCAGTTATATCTTCATTATTAAGAATTATTTCACCTTTATGATTTTTATAATATCCATTGAGACCCATTATTATCTTTGCAAGCGTCGATTTACCAACACCGTTATTGCCGAGAACCGAATAAGTTTTTCCTCTTTCAAAAGTATAATTCAAATCATTTAATATATTTTTTTCGGATGTACAAAAAGATATATTCTTTAATTCAAGCATGTGAAATCCTCCATGAATTTATTAAATACGCTTTTTAAGCGTATTTTAAAAGTTCTATTATTATTTTACTACTTATATCTTAATTAGTCAATTTATATCGTATTTAATTTTTATTTCTTATTGTTAAATAGTCAATTTTTTCTTTAAAAATGATAAAATATCTTATAAACAGGGGGGATTAAAATGGAATTTATTTTAGTTTTTGTTTTAACATGTACAATAATTTTATTAATTTTTTCATTGTTATTTTTAATAAGAAAATTGAATAGAATATCTTTACCAATTTCAAAACCAACAGTATTTTTTAAAAAAGTTATGAATTATAGTAATTCTAATGAAGAATTTTATTTGATAAACTTTTCCGATATGGATATATATGAAATAACAATATTTTATATCGACGAAAATAGCATTAAATTTCACTTTTTAAATGAAATGCCTTCACTTCTAAAAGCCGAAAATTTTCAAAATATTTTAAAAAATAAAACTTTATTAACTATAGAAAAAACAGCTTTAAATTGGATAGAAGAAAAAACAAAAAATTATTTCAAAATAAATATTACAGATAATAAAGAAAATTTTTTATTTACTTTGAAAAAATATTATAAAGATATAAATTTCAAAAAAATTACTTTCAAAAAAAATTTTTTATACTGCATAATTAAAGATCCAAATGATAAAAGTTATATTTTATTCGCAAAATCAGATGATATATCTGGCAATACTATAAAATTTTTATAATATTATTTTTTAAATACAAAATTTTTAAAATATACTTCATCACCATCAACATGAACAGTTACATAGCTTGATGCTTTTTTCATACTTCCAATATCATATTGTTTGAATAAATTAAATTTAGACTTAAAGAAAAAATCTTTAAAATACTCTAATTTATAATAATTTGGATTTATTTTTTTACTTTTAAGAGTTTGAGCCCATTCATCATAAAAAAGACTGTGAATAATACAATAATGTTCATCTTTTAAAACCCTATTATATTCAGAAAAATTTGGTTCTTGTAAAAAAGATAAATAATTTATAGACCCTGTGATATCGAATATAATATCAAAAAAATTATCTCTAAATGGTAATGCATCAAAATCACCACACATAAATATTGGATTTAAAACAAGTTCACTTTTCTCTATTTTCTTTTTTACAAAACTTATAGCTGGATAACTTTTATTATATAAATAATAATTCACTTTCTTTTTTTTATTATCATCAAAATACTTAAGAAAGTTTATATCTCCATATTCAAATTCGAGTATTTCATTATAATCATCTTTTACATAGTTTATATTATATTCATATAATTTTTTAAAAAATGCTGAAAAATATGGAGTTATTTCTGAATTATATTTTTTCAATTTAGTATTTTCATCATATTTTTTAATTCTATCAACACCAAAATTATCAAAACCCGGAGCTTTTATTATCCCTTCGGATATTTCAACTTTATAACCACATTCACATTCTAAAAAACCATCAAAAATACTACTATCTATTATTTGAGACGTATTTATTTTTAATGTTTTTTTACAAGTTGGACAATAAAAATTATTAATAACATTCACTGGAACTCCATATTTAAATTTCTTCTTTTTTAAAGAACTCATCTGTTTTTTCTTTTCTTTTATAACTTTTAAGGCATTTTCTATCTTCTCTTTTTCTTCATTCAATTCTTTTTCTTTCTGAACAAGAAAATCATCTAAATAAATTTGATCATCACTTAATATCTCATTTATTCTATTAAAAGATATTAATTTTTTCATTTCAGATATTGTAAACTTTAATTTCTTGAGTTCTAATATTTCTTTAATCTGTATTTCAGATTTTTCATCAAAATAATATTGATTATGAATTTTTTTTGGTATCAAAAGTCCTTCAGATATATAATATCTTACAGTATCTGGCGTTAAATCATATTTTTTAGAAAACTCTCCTATTTTCATCATGTTAATCTTCCCCCTTGTCTATCATTAATTATATCAAAAAAGGAAGAGGATAACCTCTTCCTTTTAATATTTGAAATCTTCTAATAGACTTTTTATTACTTTACTTCTCTTTGGATGTCTGAGTTTTCTAAGTGATTTATTTTCTATTTGTCTTATCCTTTCTCTCGTTACATTAAAAAACGCACCAACTTCTTCTAATGTTTTTTGTTTACCATCAAGAAATCCATATCTCATTTTTAATACCATAGCTTCTCTCGGTTTGAGTTGATTTATAAGTTCTTCAATGGTATCTCTAATAATCATTTTTTCACCTATTTGTTCTGGAGTTGGAGCATTGTCTTTTATAAAATCTATCATTTCAGAATCTCCTTCTCCTTCCGAATCATTTGAAATAGGAGAATTCAAAGAAAATATACTTTTAGAATTATTCAATATTTCTTTAATTTTATCGGGTGTTTTTTTCATGATCTTAGCAATTTCTTCGACTTCGGGACTTCTTCCATTATTTTGAACAAAATCATTTATAACTTTGTTCATAGAATTTATTGTTTCAACTAAATGAACAGGAATTCTTATAGTTCTTCCATAATCAGCAATAGCTCTTGTAACTGCTTGTCTTATCCACCAATAAGCATAAGTAGAAAATTTGTATCCCTTAGTCCAGTCAAACTTTTCTACCGCCTTTATTAATCCCATATTTCCCTCTTGGATTAAATCTAAAAAACTCAATCCTCTACCAGAGTATCTTTTCGCTATACTTATTACAAGTCTCAAATTCGCTTTTATCAACTCTTCTCTTGCACGTTTATCATTCTTTTGAGCTCTTCTTGCAAGATTTCTTTCTCTCTGAGGACTTAACAATTTAACTCTGCTTATTTCTTTAAGGTATATTTTTATAGGGTCTGAAACACTAATATTATCATACATTTCTGAACCTATTTCAGCATAAACATTCTTAAATTCATCATCATCATATTCTTCTTCTACTCTTTCCACAACTTTTATATCATTTTTTTCAAGTTCATTATAAATATTTTCAATAAAAGAACTGTCTATTTCATTATTTGCTTCAACAGGTATAACTCTATCTATATCTTCATAATAAAGAATGTTACTGTTTTTAGATGCTTTAGAAAACAATTTTTTCATGACTTTATCAATATTAGGTGTTTTTTTCTTTTTATACCTTATAACTGCTTCTTGATTGTCTTTTTCTATACTTTCAATATCAAGATTTTTAATCTGTTCTATTAAATTTTTTTCTTTTAATGACTGTTTATCCAAACATATCACCTCACATAACCATTATACCACCATAATACTAAATCGTAATGTAAATCTGATTAAATTTAAATAAATTATTAAATTACTTGTAAATATTTTATGTTAGATATTTTTGGTTAGTGAGTTGATTTTAATACTAAAAAGCCCAATTTCCGTCAGAAAATATTTTTTCTTCATTTCCTTCTTTATCAACACCAATAATTTCAAGATCCGAAGAACCTACCATAAAATCCACATGAGTTAAACTGGTATTTCCACCTTTATTCCTAAATTCTTCTTCAGTCATATTTGACCCATTTTTCAAAGTATACCTATAAGCCTCTCCAAAAGCCAAATGACATGATGCATTTTCATCAAATAAAGTATTATAAAATAATAAATTCAAATTAGAAATTGGTGAATTATCTGGTACTAAAGCTACTTCTCCAATATATTTAGCATTTTCATCTGTTTCTAAAATACTTCTTAATATTTTTTCACCTTTTTCAGCTTTAAAATCAATAACCTTTCCATCTTTAAATTTTAATTCAAAATTTTCTATTATATTTCCAGAATATGAAAGTGGCATAGTTGATTTTATAATACCATCTATTCTATTTCTATCAGGCATTGTAAATATTTCTTCAGTTGGAAGATTTGGAACAAATTCAACTAAACTTTTAGTATTTTTTAGGCCCCCTCCAATCCAAATATGATCTTTAGGTAATCCTATTTCAAGATTTGCTGTTTTAGAATTGTATATTAATTTATCAAATTGTTTTTTATTTAAATAAGAAAGTTTATCATTCAAATTTTGCATATGGATTTTCCAAGCTGAAATAGGGTCTAAATTATCTACTCTTACTGTTTTAAATATATATTCCCATAATTTTTCAAGTCTTTTATTTTTTTCTATATTAGGAAAAACTTTGTCAGCCCATCTTTGAGATGCTGAGGCTACAACACACCAATTTATCGATCCGCTCATCAATATATTTCTATACTTTTTTAAAGCCTTGGAAGCTGTTATATTCCATTTAGAAAGTCTATCAGGATTTACATTTTTGAATAAATCTGGATCTTCAGAGATAATTGATAAAAATGCAGCTCCATCTTCCGCAAGCTTTTCCATTCCTTCTGCCTTCCAAGATGGATATTCTTTAAAAGCTTCATCTGGAGCTTTTAAAAATTTTATTAAAGTAGATTTTGAATCAGAGATATCCATATAAACATCTCTTGCACCAATATCATATGCTTTTTCTTGAATTACTCTTGCAAGTTCTATAGAATCAGTATCGGTTTTAATAACTAATTTCTGTCCTTTTTCAAGATTAATTCCAACTTTTAAAATTAAATCTGCATACTTCTCCATATTTTCTAATAAATTCAATTTAATCCCTCCATTTACATTAATTCATATGTACTTATTGTAACTGGTACTTTCAGACTATCCAAAACTTTTTCTAATAAAACACCTTCTCTTTTTGGATAATCATAACCATAACTCGCTCTTATAGCCGTAGTTATAAACTTTACTCCTCTGTCTATCGCTATTGGCAAAGAGTCTCCATTTAAAAGACTTCCCACTATAACAGATGTAAAAACATCTCCAGTACCTGGGTAAAAAGCTGGTATGTATTGACAGCTTACTTTCCAAAATTTATTATCTTTTTTATTATAAGCTAAAGTAGAAGTGTCTTTTTCATTTTTTTCAGGTACACTTGTAAGTATTATTATTTGAGGCCCCATTTCAGATAATCTTATCATCCAGTCTTTTAATATTTTTTCATCTGTAATCTTTTCATAATTCTCTCCCAATAAAAAACAAGCCTCGGTAAAATTTGGAGTTATAATATCGGCTTTTTTTATAAAATTTTTCATTTTCATAACCATTTCTTCAGTCATAGTGGCATAAAGTTCACCATTATCTGCCATAACAGGATCTATAACCACAAAATTATCATTTTTTTTAAAGTAATCTATAAAATCAGTAATAATATCGATCTGTTTAGGAGAACCTAAAAAACCTGTATATATACAGTCAAAATCTATATTAAGACTTTTCCAATGATTAATATATTCAGTCATAGAATCTGTAAGATCTACAAAACTATAATTTTCAAAACCTCCGGTATGTGTAGATAAAACTGCTGTAGGTATTGCACAGACTTGGGCTCCCATAGTTGAAATAATAGGAGTTATTGCCGAGAGTGAAGATCTTCCAAAACCCGATAAATCATGTACTGCAGCGACTCTTTTAACAATATTTCTCATCATATTACTCCTTTCTTTATTTATTTCTATATTAATTATATATTTTTATAAAATATTATTCAATTACTAAAAAAAATTAAATTTTGGTATAATTTTTAATGTATTTAAAAATTAAATTTTAGGGGGATTTTATGATAAATATAAATTGGGATCCTGATATTCCAGAAGATAATGATTTTTTAATAGTTTGTATTAGTAATAATGAGATTTTTATAAATACAAACAACTGTTTTTATATGACGCCTTTAGAGCTTCAAAATAAAAATATAGAATTAATAGATAGAAGTTATATAGGGAAATTAAATTCAAAAAAAATATTCGCAATTAATATAAAAGAACAAGAAAAAATTTTTTTTGAAAAAATAAATCTCAGAAATTTATTACCTTTTATAGAACAAGAAGATTTTATAATTTTATCAAGAGCTCTTGAAATAATAAACTGGAAAACTAAACATAAATTCTGTGGTAAATGTGGTGAAAGAATTACAGAAAATATTTCTGAAGGATTTTTGAGATGCAATAAATGTGGTTTTATAATATATCCAGAAATATCTCCCGCAATCATAGTTGGAATAACCAAAGATGATAAAATACTATTAGCTCACAATGATAAATTTAAAGAAAATATGTATTCTATTATAGCTGGTTTCGTAGAATGGGGAGAATCCCTTGAAGATACTGTAAAGAGGGAAGTAATGGAAGAAATTGGGATAACAATCAAAAATATTAAATATTTCAACTCTCAAACATGGCCTTTTCCTAATTCTTTGATGGTTGGTTTTACTGCTGAATATGATTCTGGTGAAATAATACCAGATGGAGTTGAAATAACTGATGCAAAATGGTTTGATAAAAATAATTTACCCGATATACCTAAAAAAGGCTCTATCGCAAGAAATATTATAGATACTATATGCAAATGAGAAGATTTATATCTTCTCATTTTCTTTATAAAATATTTTTAAAATAAAAAAAATTAATATTACTTAAAATTTCTTAATATAATTCAAACCATACTTCAATAATATTAAAATAGATTCATAAATTAATATTGTAGGGGTGTGGTCAATGAAAAAGATAAGCCATAAAATAATTTTAATGTTTTCTTCTACCTTAATAATAATCTTCATAATTTTATACTTGATAATATCTTCAAATTCATCAAATACAATAAAAAATTTAACTTCTGATTTTAGTTTTGAAATAATGAATGCATCTACAAATCAAATAAATACATTAATATATGGATTAAAAGATGAAATTCAAAGTTATTTAACAAATAATTGGCTCATCGAAGATGCCACTATAATGGGTACTTGGGATATGATAGAAAGAGAATTTGAAAATAGATTAATGCAAAAAGAAGATATATATGAAAATATATTTATATTTGATAAAAAAGGGGATGGATGGTCTTTAAAAGAAGGAGAAACCTCTTATTCAAATTCTCCTCATTTAAAAATAATAGAAGAAAATCAAGACTTTCATATAAGCAATATATATTTAAATGATTCTAAAAAAAAATTATTTGATATGATATTTATTTTAAAAGATATAAATCAAGAAAAAATCGGTATTTATGGTGTTACAATAAAATTTGAAAGAATTGAAAATATAGTTTCAAAAATTAATCTATCAGGAAAAGGGTCAGCATGGCTTGATAATATAAAAGATATTTCATATAAAAATATAATACTGAATGATAATTCAAAAATACAAAAAATAGATTCAAATGAAGATATAATAATGATAAAAAAGATTAAAGATTCCCCTTGGATTTTAGGTCTTACAATAAATAAAAATATTCTTTACAAAGATTTGGACAGATTAAACAATTCTTTAATTATGATTTTTTTTATATCTATAATAGTTTTTTTAATTATATCTATAATAATGGGAAAGTTAATTTCAACGCCCATAATAAAACTACAAAATAATATCAAAGAATTAAAAAATGGAAATTTGAATACTGAATTTAAAATAAATACTAAAGATGAAATTTCAAAAATATTTAATTCACTCGAATCAACTACTAAAGAATTAAAAAATTCCTTTTTAGATATAAATTCTAATTCAAAAGATATAAATAATATATCTCAAAATCTTTATAATATGTCAGAAAACTTAAAAATAAATTCAGAAAATTTAAAAAGAGGATCTAAAAATGTTAATGAAAGAGTGTTTTCATTTTCAAAAGATGTAGATATATTAAACAAAAATAAAAATTTTCTATCACAAAACTCTAAGAAATTGTCTAAATCATCTTCAAATCTTAAACAAGAACATTTATATTTTTTGGAATTATCAAATAAAGGTCAAAACAATCTACAAAATATAAGCCAAAATATAAATGGAATACATGATGAAGTACAAAAATCAACTCAAAATATAAACAAATTGATTGAAAATTCTCTAAAAATAGAAGAAATATTATATACCATTGAAAATATAACAGAACAAACTAATTTATTATCATTAAACGCTTCTATTGAAGCAGCTCGTGCTGGAGAATCCGGGAAGGGATTTGCCGTTGTTGCTGGAGAAATAAGGAAGCTTGCCGATCAAAGTAAACAAGCAACTCAACAAATATCAAATATATTGATGAAAACTCGTAAATTTAGTGAAATTTCAAAAAAAGGCACTCAAAAAACTAATATTTCATTGAATAATTCAAAAAAAATATTAGAAGATTCTTTAGAAATATTTAATTCTATATTTTTAAAAACTAAAAATTTAAATGAAGATATCATTGATTTAAATCAAATGGCAAATGAACAATACAATCAAACTAAAACTATAGATGATATTATAGTTTCATTGAATAAAGAACTTGAGATTATAAATAATTCAATATCAGATATAGAAAAAATATCTGATACAAATAACAAAAATTCATTGGACTTAAATTTAAAAGCTTCTGAATTAAAAAATATATCAAATAAATTAAATAAAAAAATAAATGTATTTAAATTTTAAATATCAATCCCAAAAATTATTCTAACTAAATACCCCACAAAAAAAGAAAAAGCTGAAACTCCCATACTTATAAAAAACATTTCTAAAAAACGTTTTTTAAAAGACATATCTTTTGCAACAGATATATAAAAATTAAATATTAAAATTATTAGAACCGCTATAAATAGGGTTATAGAAAGAGCTAAAAAATAATTTTTTAACAATAAATAAGGTAAAATCAAGAAAAAAACTGTTAAAATATAAGCTATTCCAGTATAAAAAGATGATTTTAAAGCATCTTCATCTCCATCTGATCTTTTAGATAAAAATTCTGAAGCAGCCATAGAAAAAGATGCCGCTATACCAGTTATAAGACCTGATATCGCTATTATATTGGTGTTTCTCAACGCAAAAGTTAAACCCGCAAGAGTTCCAGTTAGTTCTACTAAGGCATCATTCAATCCAAGGACTATTGAACCAACATAATTCAATTTATCTTCATGAATCAAATTTATTAATTCATTTTCATGTTTATCTTCATCTTTTATTATTGATATAGCTTCTGGAATTTTATCGACAATATCTTCATACGTAAGTTGAGCTTGTTCTTCACCTTTTTCCATAAGCTTTATACCAAAAATAAGTCCAAAAAGCCTTGAAATAAAATAATAAAAATAAACCATAAAATAATTTGGTTTTACATCTTTTTCGGTATATTTTTTCCAAAATTCATAATGTTTTTTTTCATCTTCAGCTATAGATTTAAGAACATATTTATTTTTTTCGTCTTTGATTTTATTTGCAATTTTGTTATATATTAAATATTCAGTTAATTCATATTTTTGGTATACAAGAATTTTCTTTTTTAAATCCTCAGAAATTTTTTCCATGGTATCATCTCCTTTTAATAATACACTATAATTTTACAACAATATTATGATTTAATCAAATTAAAAATCCAAGACCATACTTCAATATAATCGAGTATAGTCTTGGATCTTAAAAAATTATTATGTAATTAAATTATTATCTACAATATGTACTTTCTAATTTGAGTTATATGTGCATCTCCTTTAATAGGTTTATATATTTCGACCATAGCTGCTTCATTAGGAGAATTTGGATATGCAGCCTTTGCATTACAAAAATAACAATAGTTCATACCACTTACGACTTGAGTTGCAACTGCTATTGGTGTATATTTAACTCCAACAAAATGTTCCATAGATTGACTGAAAACACTCATTTCTTCATCAGAAATATCAGTTTTAAACTCACTCCAACCTCCAACTATCATCTTGTCTTCCATATAAAACCCTCCTTATATTATGCTCTTTAAAGAGCTTTTATACAAAGGTTTTTATAAATAAAAATTAATTCAACAAAATTATACCATAAAATGAGTTTATTTTTACAAATTATCAAAAAAATATTAAAATAATTCTCATTTTAAATTTTTATATTAAATTTAATGTATAATGAAAATATACAATTCAAGGAGGTATAAAATGATAGAAGTAAAAAATCTAAAAAAATATTATGGGAAAAATAGAGGTATAGAAAATATTGATTTTCAAATAAAAAAAGGTGAAGTTTATGGTCTTATAGGCCCTAATGGAGCTGGGAAAACAACTACTTTGAGAATATTAATAGGATTATTAAAACAAGATGAAGGGAATATTTTTTTTGATAAATATGAATTGCCAAGTGATAATAAAGAAATAAAACAAAAATTGGGGTATTTACCTGGTGAAGTCAATTTTTATGGTGAAATGAAAATATATGATTTTTTACAATTCAATAAAAACTTTTATATTAATTACGATGAAAAATATGAAAAATATTTATTAGAAACATTAAATATAGACACAAAAAAGAAATTTAAAGAATTATCTTTGGGAAATAAAAAAAAGATTGGAATTCTTCAAAGTGTTGTTCATAATCCAGATTTTTTAATATTAGATGAGCCCACAAATGGTTTAGATCCAATTTTGCAACAAAAACTTTATGAAATAATAGAATTACAAAGACAAAAAGGATCTACTATTCTTTTTTCATCTCATATATTATCAGAGGTTGAAAAAATTTGTGATCGTGTTGGTATAGTAAAAGAAGGGAATCTTATAAAAGAATTTGAAATAGATGAGCTAAAAGATTATTCCATAAAAGAAATTTATTTATCTAATTTGACTTTTATAAATGATTTAAATAAATATAATCATAAAAGAATTAAAGATAATGATTATTTATTTAAAATAAAAAATAAAAATCTGAAAATTTTTTTTGGAATACTTTCAAAATGTAGTTTTGATGATATAAAAATTGACAGACCAAAACTTGAAGATATTTTCATAGAATATTATAAATAAGAGGTGAAAAAATGTTTTTAATAAAAAAAGAATTAAAATATAATTTCAAGAATTTCTTTATTTGGGCAATGATATTTATTCTTTTTGGTTTTATGTATATACCAATAACAAATAAATTACTCGAAAATATGGGACCTTTAATGGATTTTGTGGATAAATTCCCAAAATTTTTACTACAAACATTTAATTTTAATAAAGAAATGTTTTCTAAAGCTGAAGGTATTTTTGGTTCTGAAGGAATGACTTTTACTTATTTTCTCGGAGCTTTTTTTGCAACCTTTTTATCTTCGAATTTATATGTAAAAGAATTCGATTCTAAAACAATAGAATTTTTAATTACAAAACCCGTTTCAAGAAAATTTATTTTTATACAAAAACTACTTTCTGGGATTTTCTATATAATAATCCTAAATTTAATTTTTACAGTAAATACATTATTATTATTCAATATTTTTATAAAAACAGAATATTCTGTAAAAATACTTCTTGGTTTTGGACTTTATTCACTTACAGTTCAATTGTTTTTTTATTCTTTATCAACACTCATAGGTATAATATCTCAAAAATCTTCAGTAAATACAGCTGTATCAACGATAATATTAATATTTATGTATTTTGGAAATACTCTTGGAGAGAGCTTTGAATCTATAAATTTTATAAGTTATATGAGTATATTCAAATATATTCCTTTAATAGAAACCGTTGAAAATAATAAAATATTTTTTTCAAATAGTATAATAATAATTTTTCTATCTTTTATAATAACTTTTATTTCATACAATGTTTTTAAAAGATCAGATTTCAAAATATAATAGCTTATCTAAAGATAAGCTATTATATTTTATTATATTTTATATTGATTAACAAAGTTCATCAAAGATTCAGCCATAAGTTTTAATTTTTCAGA
Source organism: Oceanotoga teriensis (assembly GCF_003148465.1). Taxonomy (NCBI): domain Bacteria; kingdom Thermotogati; phylum Thermotogota; class Thermotogae; order Petrotogales; family Petrotogaceae; genus Oceanotoga; species Oceanotoga teriensis. The sequence continues at coordinate 127,755 of NZ_QGGI01000004.1, read as the reverse complement.
ATTATCTGTTAGATTACTTACATTGTTGGCTTGAGAAACAATCGCATTTGTTGTATTTTCTATCTCAGAACATATGTTTTCAACAGAAACAGATATCTCATTCATGGTTGAGCTTATTTCTTCTGTAGAAGCTGATTGTTCTTCACTTGAAACGGTTAAATTTTCTACCATATCAGTTATAGATTTAACTCTTTCATCTATATTGTTGAACTTATCTTCTATAACTCTGGCATTTTTATCTATATCCGAAATGAGATCTTTTGTTTTAGTAGAGGAATTCTTTACTTCTTTGGTACCTATTTGAACTTTATCTAAAATAACCGCTATCTCTTCAGTAGCTTTTTTACTCTCTTCAGCAAGTTTTCTTATTTCATCTGCAACTACAGCAAATCCTTTTCCTGCTTCTCCTGCACGTGCAGCTTCGATTGCAGCATTTAAAGCTAAAAGATTTGTTTGTTCTGTTATTGAATTTATACTTATGAGAATAGAATTAACATCATTAACATATTCTCCCAATTGATTAGAAGTCTTTTCGTTTATTAAAGATTGTTCAACAGTTTTTTCAATTGTATTCACAGTTAGACTTATACTATTCTTTCCCTCTAAAGCATTATCAGATGTTTCTTGAGAAATTTCTAAAAGTCTTTGAGCAGACTTTGAAATACTTTCAGAATTATGTGCTATTTCCTCAACTCCAGAATTTATTTGATTAACAGAGTTCGATGTTTGCATACTGCTTTCATTTATATTACTCAATGTAGTACTTATTTGTATTATAGATGCATTTGATTCTTGTGAAATACCAAGTAAAGAGGTTGAAGCATTATTAATTTCATTAGAATTTTCTTTTATTTCTTCTATAGAATTTCTTAAATTATCTGTCATCGCCTTTAAAGCACCAGCCATTTTACCAATTTCATCTTTAGTTTTCTGTTTGAATTTTATTGAAAGGTCCCCATCACCAAATAAAACAATTTGTTCTGATAAATATAGAAGAGGTAAAGTTATATTTTTTCTAGCATAAAAATAAAATATAACACTACTTATTATTACTAAAATCAAAATTATTATCAATGCCATGTTTCTATCAAATTTCATTATTTTATCAGAATCATCATTTCTTGCTCCAACAAAAAATATTCCTATAGCTCTATTATTTTTATCTCTAAGTAATTTATAAGTTCCTCTATAACTAATTTCATTAATTTTAATATTTACATCATAATTTCCATTTTTCAAAACCTCTTGATATATATCATCTTCGAGAAATTGATTTTCTACATTCTCTATACTGGTTAAAATTCTTTTATTTTCTGCAAAAAAAGAATAATAAAATTTATCGCTCTTTAAACTGTTTATAAATTCCTGATTTTTATTTATCTTTACATCACCTTTATAAATAACATCATTTTTAATAACCCAATCCCCTGGATATTTACTTTCTATAACATTCTCACTCATTTCCAATATTCCCTCAATGAGATCATCTTTTACTGTATTTGAAGAATATTGCAAAGAATACAGCAATAATCCAGTAAATATTATTCCCATAAATACCATGATTGTAATAAATAATAATAAAAGTTTTTGACCAATTTGCATAAAATTCCCTCCAAGTATCCCACTAAAAATAAAATTTATATCACAAAAATATTATATCATAATAATTAAGACTAAGTAAGCCTAAATTAAATTAATGTTTATTTTAATTATCATTATTATAAAATTAACTTTTTCATTCAAAAATAAACTTTAGTATATAAATTGAACATTTTTATTCAGAAATAAAATGTTATAATAGAGTAAAAAGATATTTTAAAGGGGGAGGTTTTTATGAAAAATAGTATAGGTCAAATATGTGATTCTGCAAGTAATCTTCCTGATAATCTAGTGAAAGAGTTTGGGATATTGAAAATACCGTTTTATATAACTTTTGATGATGTTAATTTTTATAGACATAACATTGATATATCTGATGAAGAATTCTTTAAAAGAATGGAAAAAAATCCTAAGAAAATACCAAAAACAGCTGCTCCAAATATAAATGATTGGTATGAAAGATATGAAAAATCTTATAAAAATGGCAATAAAGATATCATAGTAACAACAATATCTCCACAACTTTCTGGAAGTTTTCAAAATGCCAATATAGCAAAAAAACAATTTTTAGAAAAATATAAAGATTCAAATATAGAAGTAATAAATTCTAAAAGCTGTACTTGTGGTCAGGCTGCACTGGAAATATCAATAGCAAAAATGATAAAAAATAATTTCAAGTATGAAACAGTAGTAAAAAAAGCAAAAGAAACACTCAACACCATGAACACCTTATTTTCTGTTAAAACCCTTAAATATATGAAAGAAGGTGGACGAATAGGCGGCGCTACTGCATTTTTAGGAAAAATAATAAATATAAAACCAATAGCAGAATTTGTCGAAGGAGAAGTAAAAGCGGTAAAGGCAGTTAGAGGTAGAAAAAACAGTTTAAATACGATGACAAAAATTGCTCTATTAAGAATTAAAGAGCCTAAGAACCTTATAATATGTACAAGAGAAGCTTTATGTAAAAATGATGAAAATTACATAATAGAACTTTTGAAAGAATCTTTTGATGATATAAAAATATACTCTGGCACTCTTGGAGCTGTTATAGGAGCCCACTCTGGTCCTGGATCAATAGGAATAGGTTTTGTAGAATGTGCAATATAAAATGAGCAGTTCATATGAACTGCTCATTTTTTTATTTTTATATCGTATTTCACACCATTATATGAATTATATATACTTATCGTTCCACCATAAAGTTTAACTATTCTATATACAAGGGACAGACCGAGTCCAAACTTACCTTTATTTCCCTTATAAAAAGCATCAAAAAGAAAAGTCTCATTTTCTTCTTTTATTTTTTCTCCATCATTTTCTACAATAATAAATATATTATCTTTATCTTCATCTATAAGTGTTTTAATGAAAGTTTTTGTATATCTTATTTGATTTTCATATATATTTTCAAATAAAACTATTATTTGCTCTTCATTAGTTAAAAAATTTATATCTTTAGCTTCAAAAATCCATTTTATATTTTCATTCATATTTTCAAATCTTTTAGAAACTTCAAAAGCTATTTTTGAAATATTATAAATACTTTTTTCTTTTTGGTTTTTACTTATAAAATCAAGTTTAGAATAATAGATAAGATCTCTAACTCTTTTTTCCATAATATCCATTTCTTCATCTATAACATTAAGAGTGTTTTGAAGATTTCCTTTTGGAAATATACCATCTCTTATAGACTGTGTATAACTTCTTATTACCATTAAAGGTGTTTTTAATTCATGCGAAATATACTGTAAAGACTTTTGTTGAGAATCATCATTTTCTATCAATCTTTTTCTCAAAAGTTCTATAGAATTTGCTAAATCTCCTATTTCATCATTTCTTTTAACTTTTACTTCTTCTTCCCACTGTCTTTTAGAGATTTTTGAAACTGTCTTTTCAAGTTTTAAAATAGGTACAGTTAAATATCTTGATAAAATATAAGAAATAAAAAAAACTATAATAGAAGATATCAAAGCCCCTATCAAAAGTCTTCTAAAAAGGGAAAATTCAAGTTCTTTTTTATATGTATCAGGAGTAAAAGATATGAGATAACCTTCTTTTATTCTTGAAATTTTATAATAAATTTTATTGTTTTCATTGTTCAAATACCCAAAGTTCGAATAATTATCTTTTTGAATCTTATCCCAAATTTTATAAAAAAATTTATTATATTCTAAATTTCTATTACCCATCATTTTATAAGAACTTATATTACCATAATTATCTATTATAACATGTTGAACATTTCTTATGTTTTGAAAGCCTCTGATTTGATTTCCCATCATCATATCATGCATATTTATATCATTGTTTATAACATAATTTTGAGCATCCTCAAGAGCTTTATAAACTTCTTCAGTAAAAAAATTCCTTATAGAATTTATATTCATAAAAGCCATAAGAATATATATTAATATTATTATTAATGTAAAACTTATCCAAATTTTTAAACCTAGTCTATTTTTTATCATGATTTAGATACTCTATATCCATATCCATATATTGATTCTATATTCAAATTAATAACTTTTTTTCTGAGCCGTCTTATTAAATCATCAACTACTCTATCTGAGCCAAAATAATCTTTTCCCCATATCTCATCTAATAATTTTTCACGTGAAAAAGCATTTCCAGCATTTTTAGATAAATAATAAACCATATCAAATTCTTTAGAAGTTAATTCTATTTCTACTCCGGAATCTATTATAATTCTTTTTAATGGATCTATTTTTATATTTCCAAGATCTATAATTTTATCTACTAAGCTATGTCCATAAACTCTATTTAAAAGATTTTTTGCTCTTATAATAAGTTCTCTCGGCATAAAAGGTTTTGAAAGATAATCATCAGATCCCATATCAAGGCCAACAACTCTATCTATTTGAGTGTCTCTCGCTGATATAAAAATAACGGGAGTAGTATTATCAAAATTTTTTATTTTTTTTATAAACTCAAATCCATCAGTATCCGGTAACATTATATCGAGTATCCACAAATCTGGTTTATCTTCTATATATTTTTCAGCATCAAATCCTTTTAAAAAACTTTTAACTTCCCAACCTTCTTTTTCAAGATAACTTTTTAGTATAGTATTTAAATTTTCTTCATCTTCAAGAAGATAAATTTTATAGTTCATACTATCACCTCAAAAAGCTCAGAATTTTAAATTCTGAGCATTGATTAATTTACTTCTATTATATATTATTTATTCTCATTTAAAAAATCTTGCATATCTTTTATTCTTTCTTTTTGTTCATTAATCATTTCATTCAAAATATTTTTTATTTGTTCATCATCATCATTATCTAAAGCAATATTTAAATCTTCCATATGTTGATATCCTCTATAATTATCATTATAATCTCTAAATCTTAAACCTCTCATCTCTTCCATCAATGAAATCTTTTGTTCTTTTAAATCTTTGTATTCATCTAATCTTTCTGGTAAATATTTCTCTACGAGTAAATCACTATAAGAGTTATTCTTCATATGCGAATAATTATTAAAATTTCTATCATCACTTCTATATCCCATATTATTTTTCATATCATATCTTCTATCATCACTTCTATATCCCATATTATTTCTCATATCATACCTTCTATCATCATTCATCATATTTCTGCCATATGAATTATCATAATAATCATGACATGATCTACTTCCATAACTAAATGTTTTATCAAAATCACCATAATTCCTTGAATCGCCTTTATATCCCATATAACCTGCAAATGCAAATAAACTTATTAATCCAATAACAGCACCAACTAATAAAATCTTCTTCATAAAATCCGCCTCCTTTTATTTTCATTTATATTATAAAAAAAAAGATTGGCAGAAAAATGTTCTAATTATGTGAAATTATGTGAAATAAAAAATAAAATAAAAAAACGAAAGCAATTATGCTTTCGTTTATTTTGGAGCGGAAAACGGGATTTGAACCCGCGACCCCTTGCTTGGCAAGCAAGTGCTCTACCGCTGAGCTATTTCCGCATGCTTTGGTGCGAAAGGTGGGACTTGAACCCACACGGATCACTCCACTGGATTCTAAGTCCAGCGCGTCTGCCAATTCCGCCACTCTCGCCCTTTAGATATAAAAAAATGGTGACCCGCCTGGGACTCGAACCCAGGGCCCTTTGATTAAAAGTCAAATGCTCTACCATCTGAGCTAGCGGGTCACTGCATAGTGGTTAACTTCATTACTTGAAGCTTGTTTCTTTTGTTTCGCTCGTTTCATTCGCTAACCGATATTTATTATAACCTAAGAATTAAAATCTGTCAAGTTACAAGTTGTAACGAGTACCTTAATTATTTTTTCTTTTTCGTTTCATTTCTCATATCCAGGCAATCTATAATTAGAGTCAGTCTTTAAAATCAGCGGATAAACAGTGTTTCCAGCACTTTGATATCCAACAGCTATTATAGAATGATCTTCTGCAATATCAAAAGAATATATTCTATCTTCATTTTCTGTGCCAAATATTTTTTGTTCTATAAGATTTCCATTTAAATTCATTATTTTTATAAATCCATCATAGTCTGGCCATTTTTCAACTGAAAATCCAGCCGTATAAATTCTTTCTCCTATTTTCTTCATCTCTAATATTCTTGATAAATTTTGAACGGCTTTCGTCTCAAAAAATTCTGGTTTTACCTGACCATCTCTTTCTATATCAGAAACAGTTTTTAACAAAAATGGTTTCCATGTACTTTGATTTTCTGGAACTATGTATCCAGACACATATAATTTGTTATTCTCGTCTATAATAGCAGATGTGGTAAATTCATCATAAATAGAGTTCCCATACTCACCATCGAACTTTAAAACACCTTCTCGGCTATATTTTAATATCAATATATCATTTTGTTTTTTAGGATTAGAATTTGTAACTCCAACAGCAACAATATAATTAGGATTTACATATATATCTTTTATTTCTTCGGCATCTTCTCTACCATATTCCGAATCCCAAATTTTATTACCTATAGAATTCAACTCTGCAATATAAGCTTGTCTATTATCATCTTTTTTAGAATATCCTCCAACGATAAATCCATCAAGTGTGGAATTCACTACATAAAATCTACCATCTTTTTGAAATATATTAGACCAAGTCTTTCCTCCATTTGAATCTATACTCAAAATATAAGGTTTTTGACCTTTTTCACCTACAAATATATAACTTCCATTTTTATAAGCAAAATCATAAAATCTAACATATCCACTTTCTATTAAAAACTTTTTTTGAATATTTCCTTCAATATCAAATTCATATAACAAATTATTATTATCTCCATACCCCAATACAGCATATTTCTCATTGTTTATATTTTTTACTTTATTAAAAACAATTCCTTTGTCCTGAATTGTTTTAAAATAATAACTATTAGAAACATTTTTTATTATATCTGGGTTTTGTATATAGTCGACAAAATTTTGTCTTTCATAAGCCGTTTTAGAGGTTATATTTTCATGAGATCTATAATTCTTAGAATTAAAAACATTAAAAACACTTATAAATAGCATAATTGCTATAAAAACTAAAATAATAATAATAATACCTTTAATAAATTTCATCTTATCACCTATTTTTTATATCTTATATTGTATGTATTTGGATCTGTCCAATTAAATTCAAATTTAATCTTTGTACCAGTCTTTTCTTCAAGTTTTGCTTTTATTTCTGGAGTGACATATCCAGACAAATTATGATGAATACTGACTAAAACTTGTTTTATATCATGTTCTGATAGTTCTTTTAAAGAATCTTCAACTTCTTGAATCATCCTATTATAAACTACAGATGGGGCTGAAACTCTTCCTGTACCATGACAAACTGGACAAGGAGTATATATTAAAGAATCTATTGAAGGACTTGTTCTTTTCCTTGTCAACTCAAGTAGTCCAAGTTCTGTAAATCCAACTATAGTAACTCTAGCCTTATCTTTTCTTAATTCATAGGATATTAATTCTATTATAGCTTGTTTATGTTTTTCATTGTACATATCTATAAAATCAACTATTATGATACCTGCTATATTTCTTAACCTCAATTGTCTCATTATTTCTCGAGCTGCTTCCATATTTGTAGAAAAAGAAGTTTCTTCGATATTTTCACCTTTTATATTTCCCGCTGAATCTATGTCTATAACAGTCATAGCTTCAGTTTTATCTATTGTTATGGTTCCACCACTTTTTAAATCTATTTTTCTGGCAAATATATCATTTATTTGTAAATATATATCATAATAATTAAATGAATCTTTTGTTTTTAATTCCAATACTGGAGAAAAATCTATTTTATCTATTTTTCTCCTTATTTTAAGATATAATTCTTTAGAATCCATAACTATTCTTGAAACAGCTGAATCTAATCTTTCTCTGAGAACATAATCAACAAAATCTTCTTCAGAATAAAGAAGTCCCGGTTTATTTGAATCTTTATAATCTAATAAAATCTTATGCATTATTCTTCTTAACTTAAGTACCTCTTCGTTTATGGTTTCCCTATCAATTCCTTGACAATTAGTTCTAAAAATCAAACCTTCAGTTTCATACATTATATCTTCAGCTATCTCTCTTATTCTATCCCTCTCACTTTGTTCTGTTATTTTTCTCGATATACCAATACTTCCCTCACCATAAGGCATATAAACAGTGTAATTACCTGGTATATTTATTTGCATGGAAAGTTGGGGACCTTTTCTTGAATTACCATCCTTTCTAACTTGTACTATAACATTGTCACCACGTTTGTATTCATTGGGTAATCCTACAAGATCTTTAAATCTTAAAAAACCATTTTTTTTCATGCCTATATTTACAAAAAAAGCTTCAAGGCCTGTAACTTCATTTTCTATTCTTCCTATAAATATTTTCCCAGAATTTTTATCCGCTTCTATATCTTCAAAGAAGATCTCAGAAAGTATATTATTTTCTAACAAAGCGACCCTTATCTCTTCTCCTGTATCATTAAAAACCATTACTTTATCTCTTTTATAATCATCCATAATATCACCTATTGCCTTATTTAAAATAATCATCTTATATAATTATTCTATCATACTCAAGATACTTTTAAAAATAGAATTAAAAAAGAAGACATTAAATGTCTTCTTTATATGATTCATATATTTCATTAAATTTTTCATGATTTTCTTTAAAAATTTTCATTATTTTAGGATCAAAATCATCTGGCGATGTTTTCCAATCTCCATTTACAATTATATCATAAGCTTTTTCATGCGAAAAAGAAGGTTTATAACTTCTTGGAGATCTTAAAGAATCATAAACATCTGCCAAAGATATAATTCTTGCTTCTAAAGGTATTTCTTCTCCAGATTTATTAAAAGGATAACCTTTGCCATTATACTTTTCATGATGGTACAAAGCTATATTTTTTGCAAATTCAAACTCTTCATCATCACCAAGAATTTCAGCTGCATAAAGAGTATGTTTCTTCATTTCTTCAAACTCTTCTTTTGTCAATCTTCCTTCTTTATTCAAAATTTTTTTATCTATCAGGAGTTTCCCTATATCATGTAAAGGGGCAAAATAATGAATTTTATCGGTAAAAGAAGTATTCATATTCAATTGTTGACTTATAAAAACAGAGTATTCTGCAACTCTTTCAATATGTTTACCAGTTATATCATCATATTTTTCAGCTATTTTAGACAATTTTTTAGAAAAATTAATATACGTATCTTCAAGTTTATTATATGTCTTTTCAAGTTCTCTATAAAGACTTTCAAGTTCATCATTTGAAGATGTTATCTCTTCATAAGATGCACTTAAATTTTCAAGTAATTCTATAAATTCTTTTAAGGTTATTTCCTCTACTTCTTTTAATTCTTTCAATCCTTCGAATTTAAATTCTTTATTCTTAATATTATCAAGAATACCATCGAATTTCACTTCAGGTATTATTGAAATACTTTGATTATCAAAATTTCTTAATTCTTTTAAAAGAAGTTCTATACTACTTATTATTTGAGAAAACTCTGTCTCAAAATCCCCAAGAAGTTTCAAAGATCTATATTTAGTTCTTATATTCCAAAATAATAATCCAAAAGATAATATTGTATAAAAAATAATTATATATGACTCTAAAGAAATATCTATAGATGTTACAAAAAACAAATTATTTATTTTTTTTATTTCATTAAAATAAAATTTAAATTTCTGAAAATTTAAGTTATTTCTCCCAATTTTAACTTCATGATCCATATTATTTCCAATAATAATATCATTATTTTCATTCAAAATGTAAAAAAAATGACTATTTTCAAAAATAAGATTATCCTTGTTCAATTCTGCTACAACTGTTTTATCAGTATAATTGAAATACAAAAATAATTTATCTTCATGTAAAAATAAAGAATCTTCTTTATTCAGAGTTTCAAAAATACTTCTATTAAAAACAAAATTTTTATTTTCTTCTCCATCATTTAAAATATAAATATCATTAAAAATATCTGGAAGTTGTCCAATATCATTTTTAAATAAATAATCAAAATTACTTTTATAAACATCAATAACATAATCAAATGAATTAATATTATTTTTAGAAATATTTCTAACCTTGCTACCAGTAAAAAATATCAATATAAACCATAACAATATTATAGTAACAACAAGAAAGATATTCTGTAATGTCATATTTCTTGCTGTTTTATTAAAAATATTTTTAAATCTCATAATTTTAACTCCCGCTTAATTGTTAATCTTATATGTAATAATTATAACATAAATTCAACAATAAAATATCAAGCGTCCAAAAAATTTTTACCATTAAATTTATTCATAACATTTTGAACATCTTCATTTAAAAGCTCTTCCAGGGCTTCACAAGCGGGATCTATTATTTTATAAATATTTTCTAATTCATTTTTAGAAAATTCAGAAAGTACATAATCTGCTAAATCCATATATGGTGGTTTTTTATTGACACCAATTCTTATTCTTGCAAAATCATCTGAATTTAAAGCCCCTATTATAGATTTAACGCCATTATGACCTCCAGCAGATCCTTTTGGCCTTATTCTCATTTTTCCTAAATCGAGTTCTACATCGTCATATACAACAATAATATTTTGTGCTTCTATTTCTCCATATTTTTTTTTGAGTTCAAAAAGTGATTGACCAGATAAATTCATATATGTAATTGGTTTAACAATTACATATTCATTAGTTTCAAATCCTTCAAAAGTCTTTGCTGATATTTTTTTATAATCTATATACCTTTTATTAAGTTCCACGAATCTGTCAACTGTTAAAAAGCCCACGTTATGTCTTGTAAAAACATAACGTGGACCCGGATTACCTAATCCAATGATTATTTTTTTCATTATTCCTCTGTTTTTTCTTCGATTACTTCTGGTTCAGCTGATTCTTCACCAGTTTCTTCGTCTTCAACAGAAACAACTTTTTTATTGATTGTTACAAGAACTTCATCTTCATCAAGAAGAACTTTTGCATTTTCAGGTATTAATTCAGCAATATCAGCAACTGTTATATGTTGATTTATTTCTAAATTTGAAACATCTATTCTTATTTCTTCAATAACATCCTTTGGAAGAATTTCAACAGGTATTTCGAATAATACAACTTCCATAACTCCATTATCTCTTGTTACACCAATTGGATCTCCTTCAACTTCAAATGGAATATTTAATGTCATCTTACGTCCTTCAGCTGGAATATAAAAATCAGCATGAATAGGCTTATCTGAAACTTTATGTCTTTGAATTGTTTTTAAAAATACTGTTATTTTTTCATTTCCAAAATCCAAATCAATTAATGAAGCTTCTGTTATTTTTTCTAACATTCTTGACATTTCTTTTTCAGCAATAGCTATATGTTTATTTTCCTTCAAAGCAGGACCATAAACTTCAGCAGGTACAAATCCTTCTGCTCTCAATACATTTGCTTTTTTCTTTAAATCTCTTTCGACTACTTCAAGATTATATTTTCTCGCCATCGTCTTTACCTCCTAAGTTTTATCTAAATAAAATACTAACTGACAAATTTTTTCTTATCCTTACAACAGCTTCACCAAAAAGTGGTGCAACTGATAATACTTTAAACTTTTCTGGCAGTTCATTATGATATACTGTATCTGTAACAACAATTTTATCAAGACGTGAATTTTGCATTTTTTCTTTTGCATCATCTGAAAAAACGCCATGAGTTGCACATGCGGTTATACTTTTTGCACCACTTTCATATAATGCATTAGCTGCACCAACTATAGATCCACCTGTATCTATTAAATCATCAAAAATAATACATTTTTTACCTTCTACATTACCTATAACATTAACTATTTCAGCAACATTATCTTTAGGTCTTCTTTTATCGAGTATTGCAAGAGGTGCAGAAATTTTTTCAGCAAATTTTCTTGCTCTTTTAACTCCGCCAACATCAGGTGATACAACCACATACTCTTCTGGATTTATTTTTGCTTCATCCAAAAAATAATTTGCAAAAACTGGGAAACTCCATAAATTATCAAGAGGTATATCAAAAAAACCCTGAATTTGTTCGGCATGAAGATCTATCGTAGCAACTCTATCAGCACCAGCTGTTGTTAATAAATTTGCAACTAATTTTGCCGTTATCGGATCTCTACCTCTTGCTTTTCTGTCCTGCCTTGCATATCCATAATAAGGAATTATAACAGAAATAGAAGCCGCTGATGCTCTCTTTAGTGCATCAATCATTATAAGAAGTTCCATAAGATTATCATTTACAGGATTAGATAAAGACTGAATTATATAAACTTCATAACCCCTAACAGTTTCATTTATCTTTACATTTATTTCTCCATCTGCAAACTTCTTAACTTCACAATCTCCTAATCTGGTACCCATGTATTCAACTATTTTATTAGCAAGAGCCAGGTTAGAATTACCAGTAAAAACTTTCATCTCAGAACGCCCAACTAAAGACATATTTCTTACTCTCCCTTCTCTCTTTCTTTTTCAAGCTTTCCCACTTTATTTATTTGTCTGGCCCTTCCAAATGCCAAAGTAGAATCAGGAATATCTTCTGTAATAACTGATCCTGCAGCTATTATAGAATTCTCTCCAACATTTACAGGTGCCACTAAAGATGTATTACTTCCAACAAATGAATTTTTACCTATATTTGTTTTGAATTTATTTTTTCCATCATAATTACAGGTTATTGTTCCCGCACCTATATTTACATTTTCTCCTATACACGCATCACCAAGATATGATAAATGTTGGGCTTTCGAGTTTTTACTCACTTTAGTCTTTTTAGTTTCTACAAAATTTCCTATTTTTACATTATCTTCTATAATAGATTTCTCTCTTATCCTACTATAAGGACCAACAGATACATTATTAAAAATTTCAGCCTTCTCACATTCAGATCTCAAAACTTTAACATTATCTCCTATTTTACAACAATTAATCCTTGTCATAGGTCCTATACAACAATCTTCTCCTATTGTTGTATCTCCAAAAATATATGTTTGTGGCATTATGACTGTATCAAAACCTATTTTGACTTCTTTATCTATATATGTACTTTCTGGGTCTAAGATAGTAACTCCATTTAGCATTAAATTATTTAAAATTTCTTTTCTTGCAATATAAGAAAGTTCTGATAATTGAACTCTATTATTAACTCCCGAAACTTCATATTTATTGTCTGTCTTAAAAATACCCACTTTTTTAAAATATAAAAAAGCATCAGTTAGATAATATTCCCCCTGCGAATTATTAGAATTTATCTGCTTTAATGCTTTTCTTAGACTTGTTATATTATAAATAGCTATACCACTATTTATTTCTTTTATTTTTAATTGTTTTTCATCGGCATCTCTGTGTTCAACTATTTTTTCAAATTCATCTTTGTTTCTCACAACTCTTCCATATCCATAAGGATTTTCAAGATCTACTGTCAATAAAGTTGCATCATTTTTTTCTTTTCTATGCTTAGATATCAAATTTTTTAATGTTTTTAAAGATATCAAAGGCACATCTCCATAAAGGATCAATAATTCTTCTCCAGTTAAAAATTCTTCAGCAGACATAACAGCATGGCCTGTACCCAAAGTTTGTTTCTGCTCAAAAATTTCAACATCATCATTTAAAATAGTTCTTACTTTATCAATTCCATGCCCCAAAACTACCGCAATATCATTAGTTAATTCTTTAGATGTATCAATAACCCAGTTTAACATAGGTTTACCCATTATTTCATGCATAACTTTTGGCTTTTTAGATTTCATCCTTGTACCCATGCCAGCAGCTAAAATTAATACTTTCATTGTACACCTCCATGTTAACATTTATATCTTTAAATAAAGTTACTGATTAGTACCGAATTGTTAATTCATAACTCACATTTTAGACAATAAAATTTTTATTATTTCTTCAGTACTTTTATCTTCTAAATTTAAAGCTTTAATGTTTTTAATAATAATCGCCCTATCAAAACCAAGAGCTTCAAGAGCATCAACAGAATCTGAAATACTGTTATCGGCTTTTTCAAGTTTTCCGATATCAAATTTATTTTTTAATTCAGAAATAAGCCTTTCCGCTGTTTTTTTCCCTATGCCAGGAAGTTTAGATAGACCTTTAACATCTTCTGAAGAAATCATTATTGCAACATTTTCTGCATCATTAGTTTTAGTTATTCTCGCAGCAGTTTTTGGTCCTATTTTTGAAACTGTTTTTAACGCTTTATAAACCGATATTTCTATTTCATCTTTAAACACATAAAAAGATGTATTCCATTCATTAATTTCAAGACTTGCATAAAAATTATAATCATCGCCCTCTTTTAAATCTTTCATTATTCTATAAGAAGGAAAGGCCTCAATTGTAAGAGGCCCTATTTCTATATCTATAAATTCATCTTCAATATTCAAAACTTTTCCTTTTATTTTTTTAATCATAAAAACCTTCCTTTATTGACAATTTAAAAAGCTTTTTATTTGTCCAACTAAATATAAAGAACCGGTAACAAAATAATAATCTGCTCTTTCATTTAGAAGCTTTTTAAAAGCCTCCGATGTATCTTCCACATAATCTATAGGATAAGATGAATATTTTTGCATTTCTTGCTGTATCCTTCGTGGATTTATAGATCTATTATTTTCTATAGATGTAACAATTATTTTATCAAAAGAACTCGGAATTTCTTTAACCATATCTTCAATATCTTTATCATCAAGTATTCCAACAAGAGCAACTTTATTCCCAAAAGGAGTATATAAATTTAATGTTTTTTTCAACATTTTTATTCCTTCAATATTATGAGCTCCTTCAAGAATTATTTTTTTACCATTATATTCGATTAATTCAAATCTACCATTCCATGAAAATTCTTTTAAACTTTCTCTAAGTTTTTCAAGATCTATTTTATAATTGTTTTTGAGAAAAAAAGATTCTATAGTAGCTAAAGCCACAGATACATTGTGTGGCTGATATGCACCATTTGCCTTAAAAACAAGATCTTTAAGTTCAAGTTTTAAACCATAATAATCTATCATATTCCAATCCATAGAATATCTTGGATTTTGATATTTAAAATTATTATTAATCTCAAAAACATATTCTGCATTGACAGTTTCAGCTTTTTTCTTTATAACTTCTTTTGGACTACCATTTATATCTCCTATTACAACATAATTCCCTTCTTTTATAATTCCAGCTTTTTCAAAAGCTATCTCTTCAAGGGTATCTCCAAGTATTTTAGTATGATCTTTTTGAATATTAGAAATAACAGAAACATCAGATTTGACAACATTTGTAGAATCTAATCTTCCACCAAGTCCAACCTCTATAACTGCCACATCTACCTCTTTATCTTTAAAATACTTCAAAGCCATAGCAGTAATTATCTCAAAGAATGATGGTGACATATCTTCATCAGAATGCTCTAAACTTTCTAATATAGGTGACATTTGATTGTATAACTCTAAAAGTTCATCATCTTCAATAAGTTTATTATCAACACTTATCCTCTCATTTATCTTTATGAGATGTGGAGATATAAAAGTTCCAACTTTAAACCCTTGAGATATAAGCATATCAGAAACAGCTTTAGTAATACTTCCTTTACCATTTGTTCCAGCTACATGAATAACCTTATAAGAAAATTGAGGATTATCCATTCTATCTATTAAAGCTTTCATTCTTTCTAAACCAAGTTTTATTTTTATATTACCTGCTTTTTTTTCATAAAGTAACTCCAAAAGTTCATTAAAATTCATATATTATAACTCCTCGTAAAGTTTCTTAACCTTACCAAGTTGATATTGACCTTCTTCTAATCTTCTTTTTGCATCTTCAACAACTTCTGGATCTGCCTTTTCTATAAAATTTTTATTTGAGAGTTTTTTATTCATTTTTTGAACTTCTAACTCAAGTTTGTCTATTTTTTTAGTTAATCTTTCTTTTTCGGCATCCACATCGATCAATTCACCAAGTGGAACATATACCTCTACATTTTCATCTACAAAAGCAGTTCCAGATTTATCTGGTTTAATAGAAACTTTATTAATATTATCTATATTTGCAAGATTCTTTATAAGATTTTTATTCAAATCTATCCATGAAGAATCTTTTAACTCTTTATACATCATATCAGTCTTTTTACTTGAAGGGATATTCATTTCTGCTTTTACATTTCTAATACCTCTAACACTTTCCATTATTTTTATATATAGATTTTCATCATTTTCAAAAACTGTTTCTTCATCATATTCTGGCCAATGACTCGTTATTAAGAGTTCTTCTTTTTCAATTGGTAATGCTTGCCATAATTCTTCTGATACATAAGGCATAAATGGATGTAAAAGTCTCAATGCATTATCAAAAACATGTAAAATAACATTCTGAGCAATCTTTTTATCTTCACCCTCTGAAAATAATCTTGGTTTAACAGATTCTATATACCAATCACACAATTCACTCCATACAAAATCATATATAGCTTTTGCTCCATGATTAAAATTAAAAGTTTCAAGAGCCTTATCTACAATTTTTATTGTTCTATTCATCCTTGTGAGAATCCATTTATCTTCAACCTTTAATTGTTCAAATGCCATATTATCAAGTTTTTCAAAATCTT
Source organism: Oceanotoga teriensis (assembly GCF_003148465.1). Classification (NCBI taxonomy): domain Bacteria; kingdom Thermotogati; phylum Thermotogota; class Thermotogae; order Petrotogales; family Petrotogaceae; genus Oceanotoga; species Oceanotoga teriensis. The sequence goes on along the minus strand of NZ_QGGI01000004.1, from coordinate 111,038 downwards.
TAAGATTTAAAAGTGCAAATCTTGTAGCATTCCATATTTTATTTGCAAATTTAGAATATGGCTCAAAAGATTTGTTATCAAGTTTTATATCTCTTCCTTGAGCTGCAAGTATAGCAAGTGTAAACCTCAAAGGGTCTGCACCAAATTCTTTTATTATTTCAAGAGGATCTATACCATTACCTAAAGATTTAGACATTTTTCTTCCTTTTTTATCTCTAACCAAAGGCGTTATATAGACATTGGAAAAAGGCTTATTATCCATAAACTTTTCTCCCATCATTATCATTCTCGCAACCCAAAAAAATATAATATCAAAAGCCGTTATTAATGTTGTCGTTGGATAAAACCTTTCAACATCTTCTGTTTTATTTGGCCAACCAAGAGTTGAAAACGGCCATAAAGCTGATGAAAACCAGGTGTCTAAGACATCACTATCTTGAATAAGATTTTTTGAACCACATTTTTGACATTTATCCGGAGCTTTCTCAGAAACATTTATTTCACCACAATCATCACAATACCATACAGGTATTCTATGACCCCACCAAAGTTGTCTCGAAATACACCAATCCCTTATTTCATTCATCCAATTCAAATAAACTTTTTTATATCTTTCTGGATAAAAGTTTATATCATTGTTTTCAACAGCCTTTATAGCTTCTTCAGCAAGCGGTTTAACCTTAACAAACCACTGATCCATCAAAAATGGCTCTACAGTTGTATTACATCTATAACAATGCCCTACTGCATGTTTATGATCTTGAATTTCAACAAGATATCCTTGTTCTTCCAAATCTTGTACAATTTTTTTTCTGGCTTCATATCTATCAAGCCCTTTATATATACCACCATTTTCATTTATTTTAGCATGTTCATCCATTATTTGAATTTGTTCAAGATCATGCCTTATGCCAATTTGATAATCATTTGGATCATGAGCAGGTGTTATTTTAACAAATCCCGTTCCAAATTCAGGATCTACATAGGGATCAGCAATTATCTCTATTTCTCTACCAATTAATGGCAAAATTACTTTTTTACCTATCTTATCTTTATTTCTTTCATCAGAAGGATGAACTGCCACTGCAACATCTCCAAGCATTGTTTCAGGTCTTGTTGTTGCAATAACTATAAAATCATCTTCATCTTTTATAGGATATTTAATATTCCACAAATGTCCATTTTCATCCTCATGTTCAACTTCATCATCTGCTAAAACAGTACCGCAACTTGGACACCAATTAACTATATATTTCCCTCTGTATATTAAACCTTCATTGTAAAGTTGTACAAAAACCTTGTTCACAGCTTCATTGAGTCCTTCATCAAGTGTAAACCTTTCTCTTGACCAATCTACTGAAGCTCCAAGGCCCTTTATTTGCTCTCTTATATGATCTCTGTATTCATTGGCCCAATCCCATACTCTACCAACAAAATCTTCCCTGTCATACTCTTCTCTTCTTTTTCCTTCAGTGGCTCTCAAATGTTTCTCAACAACATGTTGAGTAGCTATTCCAGCATGATCTTCACCTGGCAACCATAAAGTATCATAACCTTTCATTCTATAATATCTCGTCAAAATATCTTGTAATGTAATATTTAAAGCATGTCCAACATGTAATTTGCCAGTTATATTTGGTGGAGGAATGACTATAGTAAACGACTCTTTTCCTTTATTATTTGGCTCAAAAGCTCTCTTATCCTGCCATATTTTATACCATTTATTTTCTAATTCATGCGGTGTATACCTTTTTCCTATATCCATCTACGAATCCTCCTCATACTATATAAAAATTATATTATTTTTTCTTATTAATAAATTTTTGAGATTTAAGTTTATTACTTATCAAATCTGCAACATTAAAAGAAGCTGCAATTCCTATCACTATACCAAAAGCAGCAACAAAAGTTTGATATGCATAACTTGAAGCTTCTTCAAGATTTCCCTGTATAAAATATTGAAATGTAAAAAAAGCAGTTGCACCCGGCACAAGTGGTATTATTCCAGCTGTAATAAATGGATGAACGTTAGTATCAAAAATTTTTGACATAACATAAGAAGTAAAACCAACACTCAAAGAGGCAAAAATTATTCCACTTTCAAAGCCATAAGCTTCTTTAAAGACCTCATAAAAAAACCAACCTATAGCTCCAGTTAAAGCCGCAAAAGGTATATGTTTTTTAGGTGTATTAAAGATAACTGCAAAAGACCCTGTAGCTAAAAAAGAAAAAAATACTCGAATCCACATAAATTACCTCCAGAATGCTGCGGAAATACCCGCTCCCATAACAAGAGCTCCAAGAACAAAAATGGCTTCTAACAACTTAGAACTTCCTGAAACCAAATTTCTGTCTCCAATCTCCATTATACCATTAGTTAATAACAAACCAGGAACAAAAACCATAACAGCTCCAGCTAAAGTTGGAAAAGGATTTATTGAATAATACAAAGATAATATTTTTATCAAAGTATGAAGTAAAAACCCTGCCATAAAATCTTTAAAAATTTTATTTTTAATCCTCATAGTTAAAAGATATACTATAGTACCCACAGTACCTGAAGCAATACCTTCAAAAAATCCTCCTTTAAAAACAAATGAAAATGAGAAAGATGCTATAAAAACTGCTATAATATTTATAGGCATAGACCTTATGATCTTATTCTGTTCATACTTAAGTATCAATATATCATCTCTAACAAAAGATATAGGAGGCGTCTCGGAAATCATTTTTTTAATAAGATTTTCCCATTGTTCAAGTTTATTAAAATCTATTGAGGTATTTTGAATTCTTTCTATTCTCGTTATAGATTTTCCTTTTTTATCAACAACGGTTAAATATATTACAGTCCCTATAGAAGCTATTTGTACTTCTAAATTATATGCAAGAGCCGCATCTGATATATATTTTTCTATTTCTGTTGCATTAGAACCATGATAATACAATTGTCTTGCTAATTCTAAAAAAACGTCAACAACTCTTTCTAAATGCATATAAATACCTCCATAAGGATGTGAAATGATGATAGAAAATTTTTCGAAAAAAATCATTAAAATAATAAACTATAATTTTATTATATACTCATTAATTTTAATAACAACTATTTTTCTTGTTACATATGGAATTATAAAGCAAAATGTTCAAAATAATCTGAATATTTTATTTAGAAATAAAGAAAATATTATTAATAATGTTTTCTTAACAATGTCTGATGAATTTAGAAACTATGTGACTGAAAAACCCAATTCAATTCAAACTCTTGATTTCATATATAACACAAAAACTGATAAATATCTATACAAAAACTTTTTGGAAAAAGAAGAAAAAATATCAAATATAAATTATTCACAATCAACAATAAAATTAGATAAAAAAGATTATCTAATATCTTATCAATACTTTCAAGGTGATAAATATATATATGGAATAAATATAAATCACTTTATAAATATTTTAAACAATGAAAATGAATTTGGAAAATACTATGTAATACTTAGAATCAAAAACGATATTTATTATCCTTCTGGAATAATTTTCAAAAAAAATATAGATAATATTTTATCTGAAAATATAAAAAGTATAAGACTAAACTATGAAAGATATGAAATAAAAAGTTCATCAAATAATTTTATATCTTATTATGTTTTAATAAATTCTAATATATTAGATCAATTCAAAGATTTTATAATATTTATAGCTATATTTTTTATAATATTATCTTTTATAATAATAAAAATGATCAGTGCATATCTCGATAATCAAATAAAAACACCCATTAACACTATAGTTGAAGGTATAAAATCTATAAGAATGAAAAATGAAAAAAGTATAAATTATGACGGAAATGATGAATTTAAAATGATAAGTAAAGAATTTAACTCCCTATACAAAAGTCTCGACACAACTATAAACGAGTTAAAAATATCAGAAACCAATGCAAAAAAATCTTCTGAATTTAAAAGCAATATATTAAAAATATTATCACATGAAATAAGAACTCCTTTACAATCAATAATAGGTTATTCTTCACAATTAAAAATAAACACTTCAGAAGAAAATAAAATGATGTTGGAAATGATAAAAAACAGTTCTTATGACCTTTTAAACAAGTTTGAAAGACTTCATGAAAGGGCAAAAATAGAATCAGAATCAGAAAATGATGGTCCAAAATTAAATATTGAAAAAATTGATATGATCAACTTTATAATGACAGTATCTTCTAAATTTGAATCATTATGTGAAAAAAAATCTTTAAAATTCATCTTAAAAGTAATGAATGATCCAGAAGAAATTTTGATAGATAAATACAAAATAAAAAGAATCTTAGAAGAGATTTTAGACAATGCAATAAAATTTACAGATGATGGTCAAATAGAAGTAATAATAGATAAAAATAAACAGGATACTATAATAACTATAAAAGATGATGGTCCAGGAATAAATATAGAAGATATGGATATACTATTCGAAGATTTTTTTCAAACAGATAATTATTTAAAAAGAAGAAGAGATGGACTTGGAATAGGTTTATCTATATCAAAACATTATATAAAAATGCATGGTGGATCTATAAAAGTAAAAACCCCTGAAAAAGGTACGGAGTTTATTATAATAATTCCTTCAAAAATAAACAAAGAAAAAATAGAAAATTTTAACTTTAAAAAGGATATAGAAAAATCATTCTCAAAATATGAAATATTACACTCTGAAAAAGCTACTAAAAAAGATTATAAAAAAATAATAAATGCTCTAGAAAGAAAAATTTCTATATTGAACAATGAAGAAATAGAAAATGAATCTATAGTATTATATGAAATAGAAAATTTAAGCAAAGAAATAGAGTTAAATGGTTTAAATTCACTAATAAATGAACTAATAAAAAATAATTATGCAAATAAAAAAGAGTTATATGAAACATTATATAACAATATAAGATTTCAAAACTACCTATAATATTAAAAAAAATTAATATTTTCGTTACCTAAATTTGATTGTCAAACAATTGTTTTAGTGATATAATCTTCTTCGGAAACAAAAGATCCGGCTTAGCTCAGCGGTAGAGCGGATGGCTGTTAACCATTAGGTCGGGGGTTCGAATCCCTCAGCCGGAGCCATAAAAAAACCTTCTTTGATTTAAATCAAAGAAGGTTTTATTCTTATATCAAATTATATTCTTTTAAAAGATCTTCAATTACAGTACCAGCTATCTTACCTTTTATTTTCTTAATTGCAAGTTTTGCTTCAAGAGAAAGTCCCGCATCTGTTATTTTTTTACCATCTCTCATCTTTGATGTTGCATCAAGCAAACATCTAACATCATATTTAGAGCCATAAACTTCCGGTACTCCACGATCTATATTCAATAAAGTATAAACAGCTTCCATAGCAGTTCTTGTAGAATATTCTATTGTAAATACTGTATCACGTGGTGTTTCTGTAAATTGACCAATAAATGCAAAATTAGTACATCCATCTGGTACTACATTTGGTCTATCTCCTTCAGCTCTTGGTGCAAAATGAGCCGTTATATAAGGCATCATACATGGAATACAATGAGCTCCAGTTTCAGACATTTCTTCAATTTGATCTTCAGGTACTCCAAGATGATACAACCACTCTTGAACTATTTCTTTACCTGTACAATCTTTCATAGACTTCTTTATATAATTGCCTGGAACATCTGTCAATAAAGAATAAACCCATACAACAATTTGATCATCAGGTTGTGATTTAAAATGAGGTTGACGATTTACAGTCCAACTCATCAACCAATTGGAATCTTTAATCGTAACAATACCACCAGTAACGACTTTACCGCTAAATGGATCTCTTTTTGATATTTTTTCTATGTATTCTGGTATTCTTTTGTCTAAAGTTGTAACTGTGGCTGATTCCCAATTTGTTTCTTCTATACTATTACAAAATTTTTCTGGACGACCAAACACTGAATCTTGTGCTGCAATATTTTTCCAAACTTTCCAAGAATTACCTTCTGAATAATTTATTTCTGGTACATGGTCATCATCACCTAGTGTTGAATTATCAACTATACTACCATTAGTTACAAATACAAGATCATCTTCTGTTAAAGATATTTCATCGTCTCTTCCATCACGTGTACAAATTATTTTTTTTGCCACTTTTTTATCTTTATCAATATCAAAAATAACATTTGTAACGGCTACATTGTATTGAAAATCAACACCATAACTCTTTAAATATTCCATCAAAGGCAATACAAGAGATTCATACTGATTATATTTTGTAAATCTTAAAGCCTTAAAGTCTGGAAGTCCGCCAACATGATGAACAAATCTTTTTATATATCTCTGCATTTCAAGCGCACTACTCCATTTTTGAAATGCAAACATAGTTGACCAATACAACCAAAAATTAGATGAAAAAAATTCTTCTGAAAAAACATCATTTATTCTTTTATCATAAAGATCTTCTTCACGCATAAAAAATACTTTCATTATTTCCATAGAGGCTTTTTCTGAAAGCTCAAATTTCCCATCAGTATGAGCATCTTCACCTCTGTTTTCTGTAGCTCTCATCAATGAATAATTTGGATCATGCTTATTTAACCAATAATATTCGTCTAAAACACTTATACCTTCCGTTTCAATTGAAGGAATTGAACGAAACAAATCCCATAAACACTCAAAATGATTATCCATTTCACGTCCACCACGACTTATAAAACCTTTTTGTGGATCATTTATACCATCTAATGCTCCCCCTGAAATATCAGATTCCTCAAGTATATGAATATTAGAACCTTTCATTTGACCATCACGAATTAAAAATGCAGCTGCTGACAGTGATGCCAATCCTGAACCTACTAAATATGCTGATTTTTTATCTACTCCTTCAGGTTTTTCTGGACGAGCAAATGCTTCATAATTCCCATTACTATAATACATAAAAAAACCTCCTTTTTTCGCTTCATATTTAAAACATCTCATTCATTTTTATTATAGCAATGTGATCAAATTATTACTACGGTCAAATACAAAGCAGTGTCCGATTTTTGGACACTGCTTTGTATTTGATTAATAAATTTAATTTTATTAGGGTAATTTCTTACTTCTTTTAAGGGATTCAGATATATTGCCATCAAATAAAGCCCCTATACGTCGAATTATGATTTCAGGTTTTTCAACCATACCATCTGCAATCCAATGAAGTACCATATTAGTGAGAGCACTTTGATAAAATGAGGCAATAATCTTCTTATCTCTGTCACTCGCTTGAATATTTTTATTTATATCTTCTACATATCTAAACATAACATTACCTGCAATAGTATAAAGATATCTTTCCAATTCTTCTCTATGTATTGAGTTAAAAACATGATAAATTGCTTTTTTATTTTCTAAAGAAAACCTCGCAGCGAATATAAAACTCTCTTCCCAAGATTGAGTTTCATTATATTGAGCTATAACATCTTCTATTTCGCTTTCAAATATCTCTCTAAGAACGGAATATAAATTCTCATAATAATAATAAAATGTTTTTCTATTAATTTTACATTTATTAACTATATTTTTCACTGTAATCTTATCAAATGGCTTTTCATTTAGCATTTGAACAAAAACATCACGTATCATTTTCTTTGTATACTGTTGAGCCATCTTTTTCACTCCGTTTCATTCAAGAAATAGATATAATGAATATAGTTACTTTGAGATATTCTTTAAACGATTTATCTATTTTCTTTTTTCATATTTAATAGTATCAATACTCCAAGAATTACAAGCCCTGCACCTATCAAAGAAGAACCTACTTTAGTTCCAGCAATATTTATCATCAAAAAAACAAATGAAACACCCGTTAATATATAAACAGGTATCATAACCGCTCTATTTTTAGAATGATATGCAAGTTGAAAAAGCCCTACAGCTGGAGCAAATATAAATAAAGGCCATAATGTATCCATATATGAAAATCTGGTAAAGGCATTAAAAAAGAAAAAAATTCCCAAAAATGTTAATATTCCACCTGGAACAAGTATCCCTGGATCTTGTCTTCTATTACCAAAATAACTAATTTCAAAACCAAATCCAGCCAACAAAATAAATAAAGGCCATATATACTCCCAGATATTTACATTTATATATCCTCTAAAAAATATTAAAAGCCCTATAAATATGAAAATTATACCGTATATAAATTTCATAACTCCATTTTGATTCATACTAATCCCCCTTTTTAATTCATCTATTTTTTAACTTATATGAACTCTGTAAAAGTATATGTTTATTAAAATGATATATATTGACAGGATCTCCTTTCTCAAGAGAATATTTTATATATTGTTTATCAACTTCTACTTTTATTCTTCTTGATTTATATAAGATTTTAAAAGAATATTTTTTCCAAGCTTTAGGCACTTTAGGCTCAAAATATATATTATCATTATACACTTTCATGCCTCCAAACCCCATAGTCAAGCCTAACCATGTACCAGCCATATTGGCTGCATGAATTCCATCTTTAGTATTCCCATGATGATTATCCAAATCAGTCCTTGCAGTCATCATAAAATAATTATAAGCTTTTTCTAAATATCCTATATAATTTGCGGCAATTGAAAATATACAAGTTGAAAGTGAAGAATCATGAGTTGTTATTTTTTCATAATAATCATAATCCTTTTTTATTTGTTTCTTATCAAACTTATAATTCAAAAGAACTTCTGCAAGTATTAAATCAGCTTGTTTACAAACTTGATATCTATAAAGAACAAGTGGATGATAATGTAAGAGTAAAGGAAAATTTTTTTCTTTTTCAAGATCCCATACAGGTTTACTAAGAAAACTATCATCTTGTGCATTGATTTGAAGTTTTTTATCATATGGCAAAAACATATTTTCAGATGCATTTATCCATTCTTCAACTTCTTCTTCCATCAAGTCTATTTTATTTATAAGTTTTATAAACTCTTTATTATAATTTTTTTTCAGAAAATTATAAACATAAACAGAAAACTTAAGACTTTCACTAACCATTATATTTGTATAATAATTATTATTAATTATAGCAGTATATTCATCAGGCCCAGTAACACCATTTATTCTAAATTCTCCATCTATAAAAAATCCCGTATCCATCCAAAGTCTCGAAGTCTCAAAAAGTATTTCAGCTCCAAATTTCACCAATAAATTTTCATCATTTGTACTTTCAAAATACCTTTTTATAGATATTGCTATATCACAATTTATATGATACTGTGCAGTACCAGCTGGAAAATATGATGAACATTCATATCCATTTATAGTTCTCCAAGGATACAAAGCTCCTTTTTTATGATTCATTTGTAAAGCTCTTTCTTTAGCTTTATCTAAGGTATTATATCTAAATTCAATCAATTTTTTAGCTATTTCAGGATTTGTATATATAAAAAATGGAAGTATATATGTTTCAGTATCCCAAAAATAATGTCCTTCATATCCTTCACCAGTCAATCCTTTTGCCGCTATATTTGTTATACCATCTTTACCCGTTGAATTAAGTATATGAAACATATTAAATCTTATTCCTTGTAAAAGTTTATCATCACCTTCAATTTCAACATTACAATTATTCCAAAAATCGCTATAATATTTCTTTTGATAATCCAAATAATAATCATATCCATTTTCATAAGCTTCCTCTGACTTTTCTTTTAAATATTCAAAAAGCTTAAAATTTAAACCTCCTAAAGAATAAAACGCATTTCTAATTATAGAAACACTCTCATTTCTTCTCAAATTAAAATCAAATATAATACTTGAAGAATCATCTTTAGAATAATATCTTTTTCTTGTCAAATCTCCTTTTAAAATTCTATGTTTCAAATAAACACCATATTCTTTTTTACTTCTTTTTGTTCTTTGATATATATATAAATCATCATCTAAAGTTTTGTTTTCAATAGTTTCAAAAACCGTTTCAGAAGTGCTTGCAACTCTTGGATCATCAGGATTAGAATAATTTCTAATTCCTCCATCCAAAATAGATTCAAAAGACACTTTCACACTTCCATTCAATGGAATTATATTATACTTATAAAATATTAAACCCTTTTCCTTAAAACTCACAAATCTTTCAAAAATTAATCTTATAATCTTACCCTGAGATGACCTCCATTTTATTTCTCTCTTTAAAATCCCTTCTCTCATATCCAAATTTCTTTCATATTCTATTATTTCACCCGTGTTTAAATCAAATTTTTCATCATCAAAAAAGATATTCACTCTTTTTGTATTTGCCACATTGACCATAGTTTGTCCTTGACTTGGATAGCCTTTGAATTTTTCTCCATATTTTATATCATTTAATTCATAAAATCCATTTATATATGTTCCATCATGTCCTATAATATTTCCTTCATCAAAACTCCCTCTAATACCTAAAAATCCATTTGCAAGGGCAAAAATTGTCTCATTTTTAATATAATCATCTTTATTATAGTTTTTTTCTAAGATATTCCAATTCATAAATTTTTTCCCCCTTTTTCTTATATATATATTATACAAAAAGTATGGTAATTATACAAAAAAAAGACCACTAAAAGTGGTCCAAAAAATTAATATCTTATATTAGAAAACTTATTCGTAAATTCTTTTATAAAAAATTTTGATTTTTCAAGACTATCAAATATGCTATCTAGACGAATAATAAATTCTTTTAATGAACTATACATTTCTTCTGAAACAGCCGAATTTTCTTGTGATGTTGCCATGAGACTCTCTATATTTATGGCAGTTTTTTGAAGTTCTTCTCCTTCTTCCAATAAAGTATCAAAAACATTTTTTACTTCTAATGAAAGATGTTCAAGCTGAATAGTTTTCTCTGCACTCTCTTCAACAGATTTACTAAGATTATCTGCTTCTTTTCTTGATTTATTATACTCAGAAAGTATACTTTCTGTTAGATTATTAATTCTATCTGAAATATTAACTATTACTTTAGAAATATCAGAAGCCGATCTTTTAGATTCTTCGGCAAGATTTCTTATCTCATCAGCAACAACGGCAAACCCTTTTCCCAACTCTCCAGCTCTAGCAGCTTCTATTGCTGCATTCAATGCAAGTAAATTAGTTTGTTCTGCTATAGAAGTCACAGAATCAATTACTTTAAGAGTATTGAGTGTATCTTTTTGAACCTCTTTACTCTCACTCATCAAAATATTAAATCTTTCTGTCATTTCAATAATTTCATCTGAAGAATCTAAAACAATTTTATCATTCTTTTTTAAAAGTTCTATACTTTTCAAAAGAGTATCAGAAATGCTATCTCCTTTACCGAGAATATCATTTATCTTTTGAGAATTATTATTAATAATAGAAGATATATCTTGAGAATCATTTGAAATAAGTTCTGAACTTTTCTTCACTTCTCCAACGAGTTCTTTTAATTCTTGAGTATCTTCTTTTATGTTTTTAGAATAATCTACTATATTCTCTGTGAAATTTTCTATCTGATCAACATCGACCATCATTTCAGTAAATATTTCTTGATTTTTTCTTCTAAAATTATTAACTTTTTTATTATTATCATTTATGACTTTATCTCCATATATCATTACTGGATCTTCAAAATTAAATTTAGCCATATTTTCAATACTTTTATTTATTATTTTTTCAAAAGCATTTTTATATACAAGAAAAATTATATAAAAAAAAGTTGATATACTGAAAGAAAGAAATATAGAAATTGGAATAGACTCTATGAAGGATTTAAAAACGTAGGATATAGAAAAATAATTTATAATAAAACTAATAAATAAAGAATACATATACATGATAAAGCTTCCCTTTTTCGACGAAAGACCTGGAATTTTAAAAAATTTCAAAATTATACTTTCTCCATATTGCTTTGAAGCTTTTAATTTTACTTTTAAATAAGAACCATCATCATTATTTTCTTCAATAATTTCATACTCTATGGGATCTTCAAAATGTTGTGATGCTCCACTCAACATTCCAAGAAAATAATAATTAAGGTATTTTCTTTCACTCCTATAAACGACATAAGCACTATTTTTATCTATATACTCAAAATCTATTTTAGGTGGTTTAGAGCCTTTTATCCTTCCAGCAATAGATTTATGTACAAAATCCATAACAGACATAAATGATAATATTCCTTTTTTCTTAAAAAAAGGTGCATACATCTTATAGAAAGTATTAACATTCTTAGTTCCAGTTTCAAATAAAAGATCTTTCAAAGGTTTTTTTGTTTTAATACTCATTTTATCAAGAATTTTATATATTATACTATCTTCTAAATCTTTTAATACAGATTTTCCATTTTCAGAAACAAGTGAAAATTCTTTTAGAACCTCTTTAACAAGGTTTTGACCATATATTTCTTCCCATGTTTCTACCCAAGCTTTAAACATAATCTCTTTCATATTAACACCTCTGAAATTTTCTAAATTTTATCTTCACACAACATTAATATGTTATATATATTTCATTAAATAAAAACTAAATTAAGATGTACAAAAAGTTAAAATTGAACACCAAAATTTAAATTAAGGTAACGAAAATCAGAAAATTGCAAAGTTTAAACAAAGACATATTAAATAGAAAGCTTTATTCACTTAACAAGAGATTGACAAAAAAAGTCTATAATAAAATTAGTTATATATTATAAGAGGTGAATTATGGATAATAAAAAGAAAGCAGTACTTTTAATGTTATTGTCATCACTCGCATTTGCTTTTATGGGAGCATTTGTAAAACTTGCAGGAGATCTTCCAACATTCCAAAAAACATTTTTTAGAAATCTAATAGCCGTAATAATAACGGGCTTTATAATATATAGAAAAAAAGAAAATTTTTTTGGAAAGAGAGAAAACCTAAAATTTTTAATAATCAGATCAGCATTAGGAACTCTTGGAATGATATCATTCTTTTACAGCTTAGATCATTTATTACTTGCAGATGCTTCTATGATAAACAAATTAAATCCATTCTTTGTAAGTATCTTTGCTTACTTTCTTTTAAAAGAAAATTTTTCAAAAATACAGATTCCTACATTAATAATAGCTTTTTTAGGCGCTCTAATGATAATAAAACCACAATTCAATTTTGATATACTGCCAGCCATTATAGGGCTTTTTGGAGCAATATTCTCAGCCGGTGCTTATACAACAGTCAGATATCTTGGAAATAAAGAATCTTTCTATACTATAGTATTTTTCTTTTCATTTTTTTCAAGTATAACTACATTACCAGTTATGATAATTCAATACAAACCAATGACATTATTTCAAATATTAATAATGCTTTTAGTGGGAATATCTGCTGTAATAGGTCAATTCACTTTAACAATTTCATACAAACTTGCTCCAGCAGGTGAAATATCTATATTAAATTATACGAATGTTCTTTTTTCAGGAATAATTGGATATTTTATGTTTGATTCAATTCCAGATATACTAAGTCTTGGTGGATACTCATTAATAATAATAGCTGCTTTAATAATATATTTTCATACAAATAAAAAAAATAAAAAAATATAACTATTTTTTTGATACAAATTCATTATCTTTTATATAAAATCTCCAGAGTTTATCTTTAAACTCTTCAGAATAATCTATATTTATCCTTTTGGACTCCACCACTTCAAAGGCTTTATTTCCTCTTCTCAAATATAAATCCTTGGAGTCCAAAAGGTCATAACCATCAAAATTCTTATCTATTTTATAAGCCATACATAACTTTCCAGGTCCATTACTTATATCTTTTACTTTCTTAACATTTCTTATTCTCTTTAAAAAATCTAAATGATTTAAAGGTTCTACCCCTCTTATTAAAACTGCTTGAGGATCATTTTCCTTAGAACACACTATATTCATACAATAATACATTCCATATATCATATATACATAGATATGCCCTCCACTTTTGTACATAGAAAGATTTCTCTTTGTTTTTTTCCCCTCATAAGAATGACAAGCCTTATCTTTTATTCCACAATATGCTTCTGTCTCGACTATCTTAAATTCAAAGACAAAGTTATCTTTTTTCAAAACTAAAATATCCCCAAGTATATTCTTAGCCGTATATAATGCATTATTTAAAAAATAATCTCTATTTTTTATCAAAACAACACCTCCAAAAATATCTTCATTATATTTATTTTAATATAAAATCTAAACAAAAAAAACTAAACATAAAAACAACCTTAAATTAATTTTAAAAAAATATTCTATTTTCGAAAACAAATGAATTCATTAAACTTTGAAATACCTTTAAATTCTATTTTTTAAAGATATTATTTTTATCTTATTAAAAAATAGTGCCATATTCAAAATATTCAATAAAAATAAAAAAACAAAAACTCTTTATTAATAATGATTTTGAGTATTTACAAAATCACTTGACTACCATATAAAATTATGTATAATTTTATTAACAATACTTAACATGGATTAAACTTAATCAATGAAAATAAATTTCTATTAACTTTAGAAATTGTTGTATCTAAAAATTTTATAAATAGAAAAAAGAGATATAAATTCTATTATTAATATGTGGAGTGAAATATCTTGAATAAAAAAACTTTTAAATTTTTTTTGAATCTTATAAAAACAAATATAAAATATCAAATTTCATTATTTACTCTTGGATTATTTGAGATTTTTTTTACATTAATAATTCCAATAATGCTAAAAGTTCTTTTTGATAATATAGGAGAATTTGAATTAAAAAAAATCATATTATATTTAATATATATTTTAATAGCTTCAACTTTGAGTATTTTAATAGAAATAATATCTGGATATATTAGTAACATTTCAGAATCTCTTGCTGGAGCTCAATTAAAAGAAAAAATACTGATAAAATCTTTAAATCTTCCATTCTCTTATTTTGATAAAAATGGAAGAGGTAAAATACTATCAATAGCTATTTCAGATACAGAAAAAGTTGGACGTTCTATATCAGCATTTTATGCTATATTACTTGAAATATTAAATTTTATAATAGGTATAATAATAATTTGGTCTTTTAATTATATCTTTGGAATAATGGCATTATTATCAACCTTATTATATTATTTTTCTATGAGTGGTTATATAAAGAAATTACAAGATTCATCAAGATCTGAAAGAGAAGACTATTCAAAAACTATTGAAATATTTAGAGATACTTTAGATGGCTCACAAGAAATAAATATATATAATTCAAAAAAATTTTTTATATCAAAAGTTAAAAATTTTATTCAACAATGGATATCAAAAGTTAAACCACTTGCAAAGTACCAAACTTTAAACTATGGAATACAACAGTATCTTTCAACGCTATTACCATTATTGTTTCTCGGTTTAGGATTAGTATTAATAAAGAAAAATTTAACCTCAATAGGTGTTGTTATAGCGGTCTTTTCTTATCTTGGTACTTTATACAATAATATAGAAAGAATATCTTATATATGGAATTCCACTTTAAAAACTATTCCTATAGCTGAAAAAATAATTGATTTTTTCAATTTAACAGAAACAAAAATGAATTATGATTCAAGTATTTCTTTTAAAAAGATAAATAAAGTAGAATTCAAAAATATTAATTTTTATTATAAAAAAGATCATCCTATATTAGAAAATATAAATTTAATAATTCAAGAAAACCAAAAAATAGCTATAGTCGGGCAAAGTGGAAGTGGAAAATCTACTTTAGCAAATATCTTATTAAAATTTATATATCCCCAAAATGGTGAAATATATATAAACAACACGAATATCACCAATATTTGTGTAAAAGAATTTGAAAGAAAAGTACTTTATACAGGCTCTAATCCTCACATATTCCAAGGAACAGTATATGAAAATATAACGATGGGTATAAAAACTGAAAAAGAAAGAATAACTGATATTCTTAACATATGTGGATTAAATCTATCATTAGACAGTTTTATAGGAGAAGGATTTGGAGATTTATCATTAGGTCAAAAACAAAGAATAGGCCTTGCAAGAATTTTTTTAAGAAATCCAGATATAATCATTCTCGATGAAGCAACTTCTGGAATAGACTCTATATATGAAAAAAATATTATGAATAAATTATTATCTCTCAATAGCATAATAATAATACTTTCCCATAGAATATCTACAATAAAATACTGTGAAAAAATATTCGTATTAAATGATAAAAAAATAACCGCTTCTGGTTCTCATGAATATTTAATGAAAAATTCAAAAGATTATATAAATATTTTTAAAAATCAAATATAATTTTCAAATAAAAATTATATCAATTTAAAGTTATCAGAAATTAACTTAAAATTAACTAAAAAAAAACATTCCATTTTTAAAAATAAATTAATTTTTCAAACTTTGAAATACCTTTAAATTCTATTTGTTAAAGGTATTATTTTTATTTTAATAAAAAATAGTGCCATATTCGAACTATTATTTAAAAATAAAAAAATAAAAATTCTTTATTAATGATAATTTCAAATATTCGTAAGACAACTTGACTACCATATAAAAATATGTATAATTTTATTAATAAACCTTAACGAAAAATGGGGGTGAAAATTATGAATAAAAAGGTTCAAGTAATTTCTAGACCAATAAACATATCTGGGGATAAAAAAGATAAAGTTGAACCAGGAAATGGTAATTGTTTTGGCTGTTAAACTATAAGGTGCTTAAAAGCACCTTATAGTTTTATATAAATATTATAAATAAATATTTTATTGAGTATTGGAGGTTTATCATGAAAATTTCTAATTATAATGTAATAAAAAAAGTAAATAATAATGATTACATTTTATGTAATTTATTATATAAATCTATAATAATCTTTTCTTCAGATATAAAAAACGAATTATTAATAAATTTAAACTTTCCCAATAAAAAAATTTCTAAAGATTTATTGAATATTTTATCTGAAAATAAATTTTTAATTGAAGATAATTTTTCAGAAGAATTTTTCATAAATAATTTGATATTAAACAAAATAAAAAATAATGATACATTAAATTTAATTTTATTTTCAACATTAAATTGTAACTTTGAATGTAGCTATTGTTATCAACATCATAAAAAAATAAATTTTGATTCTTATAATATAAATTCAATATTTAAATTTATTGATTTAAATATAAAAGATAAAAAAACTTTAAATCTTTCTTGGTTTGGTGGCGAACCCTTATTATCATTAAATAAAATTAATGATGTAAATTCTTATATAATTAATAATTATTCAAACATAAAATTTAATTCATCAATTGTCACAAATGGATATATTTTATCAAATAAAATAACTAAAAATCTAGTAGAAAATTTAAATATTAAATTCTTTCAAGTAACTCTTGATGGTAATCAGGAGACTCATAATAAAAATCGTTTTTTAAAGATTAATAAAAATGTTAATACTTTTAAAGTAATTTTTGAAAATTTAATAAATTTATTAAAAAATTATAACAATATAATCTTAACTTTAAGAATCAATATTTATAGTGATATGAAAACAGAAAATCTAAATTTTTTAAAAAATTTCTTAAATTATAAAAATAAAATAATAATAAGTTTAAATCCTATTCATAAAAATCCAGAAAAATCTCCTGGTTTATTAGAAGAAAAAACAATAATTATAAAAAAAATAATTAATTTTTATTTATATATAAAAAATTTAGGATTTAATGTAGATCATTGGTTTTACGAAGATAAATACAATTCTTGTAAAGCAGGAACAAAAAACACTTACTTTATTTTACCTAATTCTAAATTAATAATATGCACAGGAACAGATTTTAACGAAAATAATATTATAGGCCAAATAAATAATGACGGTAACTTGTTTTTTTATAAACATAAAAATACCTTTTCGGAAAAATTGAGTTTAGATGATGAATGCAAAAAATGTAAAGTTCTTCCATTATGTCTTGGAGGTTGTAATTATATAAAAGAAATTAAAAAAAAGAAATCATGTATACCTCAAAAATATTTTTTAGATGATTATATTAATTTATTAAATTATTAAAGGAGTTTTTTATGAAAAATAAATTTATAATAAATACCAAAAAAGAATTTGAAAATCTTATTTGGATGTCAAAAAATTTAAATAAAAAAGAAAAAATTATTTTCACAGTTTTATTTTTTGGTGCAGCCATTGTAATTGGAATTAATCTATATATTCCATTTATATATAAAGATTTGATTTCAAATTTAGAAAATAAAATGGCCTTAAATTTAATTTTATTGTTTGGAATACTCTACACTTCAAGTTTAATATTAAATTATATATTAGATTATATATCTTCTATACTTTCTTATAAAATAGAAAAATCTTATAAAGAAAAACTTTATAAAAAAATATTTTTATCAAAAGAAAAAACTATTAAAAAAGATGGAAGTTCATACTATTCAGAAATTATTTCAACGGATACACAAAGAGCTTCTCAATCATTAAACTTACAAAGTATAAACAGTTTATTTTCAATATTGATATCAATAACAGCGATAATAATATTATCTTTTATAGATATTGTATCTTCTTTTATTTCAATAATATATTTTATTATTTATATATATATCTTTTTGAGGCCTTCTATGGAAAAAAATAAAGGTAAAATACCTGGATTTGAAGATTATAGTAATTTAATGGAAAGTTCGAGAAAATTAATTAGTTATGTTAATGATTCTTTGGAAGGAAGATTAGAAATAAAATCAACTTTATCACAAGACTATGAATTAGAAAAATTTGAAGAAAATTCGCAATCTATTTATTTAGGATTTAAAAGAATTTGGACAAAAGAATTATCAAATTTTTTATTTCCTTTCAATTTTTTAGATTATATTTATTATTCAATGATATTTATTTGGTTTTATATTTCTTATATTTTAAATAAAAGCATTGGTATTGATCAAATATTTTTTATATTAACTTATATAGGTATAATAAATTCTAATATAACTCCTTTTATGAATTATCTGTTCAAAAATAGAAACTTCTTTTCTCCTTCAATAATAAAAATTAAAGATATTTTTGAATTTAATGATGAAAGAAAAAATGAAGAAGAAAAGATAGTAGAAAATATAGAAGAAATAAAATTAGAGAATGTAGATTTTTCATATACCGATAAAAAAATTTTGAATGATATAA
>NZ_QGGI01000004.1:0-91832 GCF_003148465.1 Oceanotoga teriensis | reverse complement strand
AAAAAATGAAGAAGAAAAGATAGTAGAAAATATAGAAGAAATAAAATTAGAGAATGTAGATTTTTCATATACCGATAAAAAAATTTTGAATGATATAAATTTAAGAATTAAAAAAGGAGATAAAATAGCCTTAATAGGTAAAAGTGGAGAAGGAAAAACTACTTTAGTAAAACTCATAACTGGAGAAGAAAAAGCAAATAAAGGAAATATATTTATAAACTCAGAAAATATAATGAATATAAAAAATATCTATGAAAAAATAGGAGTTTTAAGTCAAAATAGTCATATATTTAATCGTTCAATAAAAGAAAATATAACAATGGGAAGAAATATTGATGAAAAGAAATTAAAAGAAGTAATAGAATTATCGGGAGTAAAAGATTTTATAGAAGATTTGGAAAATGGAATATACACAATAACGGGTCAAAATGGTTCATATCTTTCTGGAGGACAGAGAGTTAGAATAGCACTTGCTCGAATGATGCTATCTGAACCAGAAATAATAATACTTGATGAACCACTTGAAGGTGTTGACAAAATAAAAGAAGAAAAAGTTATAGAAAATATAAAAAAATATATAAAAGATAAAACAGTAATAATAATATCTCATAGATTCAGCATTTTAAATATGGCTGACAGAATAATAGGATTAGAAAATGGAACGATTGTTTTGAATGATCTGAAAGAAAATGCATTGAAATCAGATAATATTTTTAAGTCTTTTTTCGATGCTGAAAAGAGAATGACCTTTATAAAAGGTGATGATATTGATGAATGAATTTAAATGGTTTTTTAGAAATATGCCTATTAAAATTAAATTTTCATATATATTAAGTTTTTTCTTTTCATTAATATCTTCTTTGTTAATGATGTCAATACCAATATTTTATAAGTTTATAATTGATTCTTTTCAAGAAAATAATTCTGAAAAAATATTAAAAAGTATAGTTTATTTTTTAATATTTAATACTTTTTGTACATTTTTTTATTGGCTTGGAGAATATATATTTAGATCTAAAAGTACAGCGTCTGTGTTTCATTATATGAAAAAAACTTATATTTGGAGTATAAATAATAAGAAGAATATAAATCCCGAAATAATAATAAATGATCCTTTAGCTTTTGGAAACTTTTCTTCTGTGATATATGGAATAATAAATATAATAAAAATTCCAATTCCTTTGATATTTATATTTTTATTAGATAAAAATTCTTTTTTTATAGCTTTTATAACTATAATCATATGGTTTTTTTATATAAAGTATGACAGAAATTATGTTGATAAAAATGAAGATGAAATAATTGAAATAGAAAGAAAAAATTTTGATTTTATAGATGATTCATTAAAAGGATTTTATGATATAAAAATAACAAGTACTTTCAAATATGAGTTTGAAAAAGTAAAAAATAAGTATTGGAATTGGTTTAAAAAAATAAAATTTTATATAAAAAAAAGAAATTTATATCTTTTATTATTTGAAATTTTAAAAATTTTAATGATGGTGGGATATATAATATATGCGTTTTATGGTTTTTACAAAAATAAATATTTATTAGGAACTGTTTTTGCATTGATAGCTTATTATGATAAACTTGAAGGTCCGATTATAAGTTCATTCTATTTAAATCAACAATTGGGATATTATAAAAAAATAATAAATAATTTAAAAAGTACTTTTAATGATGAAAGAGAAAATGAAGAAGAAAAGATAGTAGAAAATATAGAAGAAATAAAATTAGAGAATGTAGATTTTTCATATACCGATAAAAAAATTTTGAATGATATAAATTTAAGAATTAAAAAAGGAGATAAAATAGCCTTAATAGGTAAAAGTGGAGAAGGAAAAACTACTTTAGTAAAACTCATAACTGGAGAAGAAAAAGCAAATAAAGGAAATATATTTATAAACTCAGAAAATATAATGAATATAAAAAATATCTATGAAAAAATAGGAGTTTTAAGTCAAAATAGTCATATATTTAATCGTTCAATAAAAGAAAATATAACAATGGGAAGAAATATTGATGAAAAGAAATTAAAAGAAGTAATAGAATTATCGGGAGTAAAAGATTTTATAGAAGATTTGGAAAATGGAATATACACAATAACGGGTCAAAATGGTTCATATCTTTCTGGAGGACAGAGAGTTAGAATAGCACTTGCTCGAATGATGCTATCTGAACCAGAAATAATAATACTTGATGAACCACTTGAAGGTGTTGACAAAATAAAAGAAGAAAAAGTTATAGAAAATATAAAAAAATATATAAAAGATAAAACAGTAATAATAATATCTCATAGATTCAGCATTTTAAATATGGCTGACAGAATAATAGGATTAGAAAATGGAACGATTGTTTTGAATGACCTGAAAGAAAATGCATTGAAATCAGATAATATTTTTAAGTCTTTTTTCGATGCTGAAAAGAGAATGACCTTTATAAAAGGTGATGATATTGATGAATGAATTTAAAGATAAAATTCTTTTACAATTAGAAAATAGAATAATTGATGATAATTACTTGATAATTCAATGGCATATAACTAATAAATGTGAAGAGAATTGCAAACACTGTTATTTAAAAAATAATTTAGATACGGATTTTCCTTATGAAAGAATAGATGAAACTTTAAATAAAATATACGATCTTTCTATAATAATAAAAAAAAAGGTTTTAATAACTTTAATTGGAGGAGATCCATTACTAAATAATCACATATTGAATATAATAAAAAAAATAGTTAAAATGGGATTTTTTTTTAGAATTAGTGGAAATTATCATAAAATTAATAAAGAAAATATTAATTTTTTAAAAAATCACGGAATAATATCATATCAAATGAGTTTAGATGGTCCAAAAGAAATAAATGATACTATAAGAAGTAAAAATAATTATAAAAATACACTAAATTCAATTGTAAAATTATTAAAAAATGATATTAAAGTAACTATAAAATCTGTTATAAGTTCTTATAATATACTTCATATAAAAGACCTTATTAAAGATTTATCAAGTATTTCAAGTAAAATAAGTTATAATTTTTGTAGATTTGTTCCAAATAATGAAGCTCAAAATAAATATATTATCGATATTTCTAAAAACGATTATAAAAGATTTCTTGAAGATATATTTGAGTTTTTTAATAACGAAAACAAAATGGATCTTCTTATAAGGGAACATCTTTTAATTCCCATATTATTCGAAAAAAATATTTTAGATGAAGTTTTTATAGATAGAATAAACTATATAAAAAATAATTATAAAAAAATTAATTTTATTGATGGATGTAGTATGTGGAGAGATTTTTATGTTTTAGAAATTAATGGGGATGTTTTAGCTTGTAAGAAATTTCCCTTAAAATTTGGTAATATTTTTAATGATGATTTTATAGATATTAAATTTAAAAAAGATAATTTTTTTTATAATAATTATCATGAATGTAATGATTGTAAATTATTTTTACTTTGTAAAGGATGCCCTGCAGTAAATTATGCTCTAAATAAAAATATATTTTCTAAAGACATTCATTGTTGGCTATAAAAAAATTCTTATTATTTTTAAATTATAACATATGAAGTATTTTAAAAATTTAAAATACTTCATATTTTCATTTCATTCATAAAATTTAAAAATTTTTTTCTTTCATTTAAATCAAAAGCAAAAACAGATATACCACATAATTTTGGATTCAATCCATACTCTTGTATAAACCAATCTATTTCTTCACAAGTTTTAGGATAAAACTCATCTTTTACAGTTTTTATATCATATCTTCCATAATTTCTTATGAATTTTTTCATCATTTCCATCTCTTCGAATTCTAATTTCTGATAGTTTTTCATGAATTTTTCAAGTTTATTTTCTTTTATTCTATTTATAAACTTACTTGTTATCTCTTTTCTTCCTCTATAATAACTGTTTTCTTCTTCAAATATTCTATTTATTATTTGCATCAATCTATAATCCACTTTTTTTAAGTTGAACTTTTCATCAAAAACATATTTTATTTTTGTCTTGAATATATAATCACTCTCTTCGCTTAAATATGATATTAAAAATCCTCTAATCTTTTTTGTTCTATCCATATTTTCAAACTTCTTTATATTTTCTTTGAATTTTTCTTCTATTTTCATCTTTTTTATCTCTGATATGAATACATTTGGTACTTTCGTATTATACTTTATTTTATTGTTCTTTATTATTTTTCTCACTGTACTTTTATTTATCTTTTTCACATTTCTACTCATAATATTAAAATAACTTCTTTTAGAAAGTCCAAGATACTTATGTTTTTCATCATTTTGGAATAATCCTATAAAATCCAAAAAAGTTGTGTTTAAAGTGTATTCATTTTGAGAATCTAAGGAATAAGATATATTTCTCGCCATATTCAAAATACTTTGAAAATTATTATATATAGATCTTCTTTTATCATTTTTCATCTTTTTTATTATATTATCTATGATATATGCTATCTCATACATATCAAAATAATTTTTTGATATACATGCCCTCAATAAAGTATCTAAAAATCTAAAATCTTCAATTTCATTTTCTATATAATAGCCAAGATAAAATTCAAAATCATTTATAGAACTATAAATATCTATATCATTCTGATCTTTAATCCACCATATGGCATTATTCAAACCTATCATAATTCCAAATGGATGCAATATTTTCTTTAAATATTCTACAGCTTCTATAGTTTTTTTATAAGCTAAAATTATGTTCCCATTATTCTTATCTTTTCTCGCTTCAGAAAATAATATCCAAGCTTTTATTATTTCATCGGTTTTATACTTATCACTCCAAGATCTCATCCTCCTCGCATCGAAATCAAAGTACTTTTCTTCAGTATTCTTTAAATTCATTATGGCTATATTTCTAATATATATTGGTATTCTTGCAATATTATTTTTAAGCTCATAATATATATTTATTTCATCTTCTTTTGAATCAGTACAGTTTGATTTTTCAATCATCAAAAGATACTTTATAGAGGTTTTATGATCTTTTTTTAACTCTTGTTCTATAATAGAAAGGCTTTCTGAAAACTTATAATCCCATTTAAGGAATAAAAGTTTTATATAAGTTCTTATACCTTCATCTAAATTCTTGCTTTTGAGAATATATTTTAAAAAAGGTTTTGAAAACCTGCTATATCTGACTAAGTTGATTATACTTTTTAGTGTAATGATACCACCCCTTTCTTGTAACTTAAAAATAATATTTAAGTTACACAAAATACACAATCTTAAATCTTTCAAATAAAACCTTGGAAGTTTTCACATATTGGGCATAAAAAAAGGAAATTAAATATTTAACAACTTTAAACCTAAATATTTTAGTGCCATATCAATAAAAATAAAAGTTTAAAATAGATTTAAAACTCTTTATTGATGGTAGTTTTAAGATTTAATTGAACACTTGACTACCATATAGAAAATGATATGATATAGATGTAAGTATGAATTATAAGGGGGTATAAGTATGAAGAAAGTTATTGTGATTTTGACTTTATTGTTTATTTTATTAATTCAAATAAGTATTTTTGGTGATGAAATAATAAGAAAAGATCCAACAAGTATTTCACCAATAAACAAAGAGAAACTCATTTAACTGCAATCAAAATACCATAGATTTTTCATTCAGAAATTCTCCTCTTTAAGTTAAGCTATAAACAACTCAATCAAAATTAAATAATCCCATTTTAGACCGGCTGAAAAAATAATTTTAAGACCCCAATTATTAGAATTAATTTTGCCGGTCTTCTTTTATTTTTAATTAAAAATTAAAAATAATTTTTTATATATTTATTTCATAATCAATTATATCATTGTTTATTTTTTTTCATCTAAATGTTGAATGATGTTTAATTTTCATTCAACATTTTTATTTTGCAAAATTGAAAGATTTTTTTAATTATTCGTTTTTATTTGTAGTTTTTTAAGTGTTATTATATTTTAACAAATTTTTAATTTCATGGTATAATATTTATAATTAAGTTAGTTGGTCGTTGCAACCAACTATAATGGAGGTGTTTTTTATGAAATTTACTTATACACATCATCAAATAATAAAATATATATATTTAAAAGAAAATTTTACAAGGCCAGAACTCGTAAAAAATCTTAAAATGGATAAGTCTACAATTTCAAGAAATATAGATTATTTAATTAATAAAGGATTCATTTTAAAAAAAGGTGAAATTCTACCAGATAAAAAGGGTGGTAGAAAAACAGATCTTTTAACTATCAATAAAAATAAATTTTATTTTATAGGCGTTTCTATAGAAGATTGTAGAAATATAGCCTTATTAACTAATTTAAATGGTGAAATAATAAAAGAGTTTTCTTTTAAAGAAAAAATAAGAGAAAACAATATAATTCAATACTTGGATACTATAATGAATACTTTTGAAGCTTTTAATGAAAATATTTTATCTTTTAATCTTGCTGTCCCTGGAATAATAGATAAAAAAAATGGAATAATAATAAAATCTACCGATTTGAGAATAGAGAATTTAAATATAAAAAATATTTTTGAAAGTAAATATAATATATATCTCAACATCGAAAATGATGCTAATGCTGCAGTTTCTAATTACTTAATGGATTTAAAAATGAAGTATTCTAATTTGGTATATTTTATGTTATCTTTTCCAGAAAATATTTTAAATTTTAAAGGGATTGGAATTGGAATGGTAATAGATAAAAAAGTTTATCATGGATCTCATTTTGCAGCAGGTGAAGTTATTTTCAACTCACAATATGAAAGGAATTCTAAAAATTCTCTTACATCAGAAATGATAAAAAATTATAATTTTAAAAATAAAAATGAAGATATTGAATATTTTATAGATATATTATCTGAAAAAATAGCTGATATAACTCAATTGATAGATCCAGATTATGTAATATTTGGTGGAGACATAGATCTATTTTCCGACGAATTTATAAATAAACTATATTCAAAAGTTTATAATAAAATTCATTATAATTTTTTACAAAATAATATAATAACAGATAAAAATGGAATAATAACTATAGCAAAAGGAGCTATTTTTTCATTTATAAACTTTATTTTAAATGATTATGAGTTTTCAAGAAAACTCATAAAAATATCTTAGGAGGTGTACAGTATGAAAAAGGGATTTTTTATTGCTTTAATCTTATTAATGAGTGTATTTGTTTTTTCAAAAACTAAGTTAGTTTTTTGGGAATTTATGATGAAAGATGATACCGCAAAAGTAGTTATTGATGAATTTGAAAGAGAAAATCCAGATATAGAAGTGGATTATGTTCAATTATCTTGGGCAACAGGTTTTGATAAAATTGTAACTGCTTTCGCTGCAAATTCTGCTCCAGATATTTTGGAACTTGGAAATACTTGGGTAGCAAACTTTGCAAATGAAGGTGTTATTGATGATTTGAGTTTTTTAAAAGATGATTTTTCAAATATTATAGGTTGGAAATCAGCTGAATTTGATGGTAAATATTACGGAGTTCCTTGGCTTTTAGGTACAAGAGCTATGTATTATAATGTTGATTTATTTATAAAAGCTGGACTTGATCCAGAAAATCCTCCTCAAACATGGGATGAATTACTTAATGCAGTAAAAAAGATAGATGCACTTGGAGAAGATATTTATGGTTTCGGTATGGGTGTAGGTGAACCCCAAACTCCTTGGCAGGAATGGTTCTTACCAGCAGTTTGGGGTAATGAAGGCAATATCTTATCAGAAGATTTAAATACTTCTTTAATGACCTCCCAATCAGTTAAAGAAGCAGCCTATATGTATCAAGAGTTATCTAAATATTCTTTGAAATCTAAATCTGCAGATCTTATGATGGCTTTTGGAGAAGGTAAAATTGGATTATGGATTGCAGCAGGTGGAAATATAAATAAATTAAACTCCACATACCCAGATACAAATTATTTTGTAACCTTTTTACCTAAACCATCTCAAAATAAAGGCTTTCATGCTTCATTTGCGGGTGGAGAAATTTTAACTATTCCTTCTTCATCTAAAAATAAAGAAGCTGCTAAAAAATTTATAGAATTTTTAGTAAGACCTGAGATAACAATGAAAATAACAAAAAGAGTTCCTACTATTTTTCCATCTAATGTACTCGCTGAAAGTGATCCATGGTTCGATGATCATATTTTGGAATCTATTTTCTTTGAACAGAATGCAACAGCAGTTCCAGTGCCTCCACATCCAAAATGGGTTGATATTCAATTCGAACTTTCTGAAGCCATAGAAGAAATAGTTATGGAATATTCAGATGTTGATAAAACCTTGGAAAAATACAATAAAAGAATACAGACTATATTAGATAAAAACAAACAATAAAATTATTGGGGGTTCTAAGAACCTCCAGTATTTTTAAAGGAGGAACTTTGATGACAAAAAAAAGAAAACAAGGATTAATTACTTTTTTATTTATTCTTCCATGGCTCATAACCTTTTTAATATTTGAGCTTTATCCTATTTTATTTTCTTTTTTTACAAGTTTTACAGAATATTCTGGTTTAAATCCGAATATGAAATTTATAGGACTTGATAATTATATAAGAGCTTTTAAAGATGAAACTTTTTTGATTGCTTTAAAAAACACTTTTTTCTTTGTTATAGGAACTATTCCTTTTACAATAGGTATAGCTTTAGTTTTAGCAATATTGTTGAATAATAAAAAATTAAAAGGTAGAGAATTCTTTAAAGCTGGATTTTTTCTACCATCAGTAATTTCATTAGTTGTTATATCTATGATGTGGATTTATATGTACAGCTCAAGTGGTTTATTCAACACCATATTGAGATCTTTAGGTTTTAAAGTTGAATCAATTTCATGGCTTGCTTCTACAGAAACAGCATTACCAGCGATAATGTTTATGGATGTTTGGGCTGCATTTGGATATTATGTGATATTGATATATGCAGGGTTACAAAGTATTCCAGACTCTTTATATGAAGCGGCAAAAATAGACGGTGCAACACCAACTCAAATGGCTTTTAAAATAACTTTACCAATGCTTAAACCAACTTTATTCTTTGTAATAGCTATAAATACCATAAGATCTTTTCAAATATTCTCAGAAATATATACAATGACTGGAGGAGGACCAAGAAATTCTACCCAGACTATTGTTCATTATTTATATGAAGTATCTTTTAGAAAATTTGATATGGGATATGGTTCTGCAATAGCTTATATTTTATTTGTATTAGTAATGATAGTAACTTTGATTCAGAAAAAAGCACTCAGGAGTGATTACTAATGAATAAGTCTAAAGGTAATAAAATCATTTTTATTATACTATGTTTTTTACTTTTTTTATCTCTTTTACCCTTATTTTTAACTGTTTTAACGAGTATAATTCCTCAAGGTGACTTATTTCATATAGTTAAAGAACAGAATGTACTTGATTTTGAGACAAGTAAAATGTTTTTAAGAACCAAAATGAAAACGATAGGTACAAAAAATTATAACATAATTCAAAAAGAAGAGAATAAAATACTTGAGTTAAAATCTAATGGCAGTAAAGAATTTGGTATAGCTGCATTTACTAATGATTTGAATATAAATCAAGTAAAAAATATAAGTTTATATATAGATACAAATAAAAAATTTGATAGTTTGAAAGTAGGTTTAAAAGATATTGATGAAAATAATAAAATTATCTCTCTAAAGAAATTTCAATATGATGATGAAAAAAAATTAATGTCTTTTAACTTAAATTATGATGATTTTAATGATATAGATCTAAAACATATATCTCAAATTCAATTAATATTTATAGGTGATGAAAATTTTGATTATATCGTAAAAATGGATAATTTAAACCTTAAATATAAATTCCCTACATTTTTAAACTTTAAAGATGTTTGGGAAGAAAATGATTTTGCAAGATATATGCTAAATTCTGGGATAATATCTTTCTTTGTTGTAGTGGCAAATTTACTTTTTTGTTCTATGGTTGCATATGCATTTGCAAGAAAACAATTTAGGGGTAAGGAAATATTATTTGCAGTTATTTTAGGTACTATGATGATTCCACCTCAAACAAAAATAATACCCATATTTATGTTAATGCAAAAATTGAATTTAATAGACACTTATAGAGCTTTAATATATCCCACTTTAGTTACACCTTTTGGCATATTTTTAATGAGACAATATATAGAACAATTACCAAAAGAATTAGATGAAGCTGCTTATGTCGATGGTGCTAATGATTTTCAAATATTCAGAAGAATAGTATTACCATTAAGTGGACCAGCTATAGCAGTTTTAGGAATAAATTCTTTTATTGGAAGTTGGAACTCTTTATACATGCCTTTAGTTTTAACAACATCTAAAGAGATGAGAACAGTACAAGTTGGATTGGCGATGTTTTCTAAATTAAATCAAATAAGTTGGCCTAAATTAATGGCTGCATCTACAATCGTTGGAATTCCAGTAATAATAATATTTTTAATTTTCCAAAAGAAAATAATATCTGGATTAACTGCTGGAGCAGTAAAATCATAATAGGAGTTGATTTTTAGATGAAAAAAAAATTTTATTATAGAGGCGTAGTTGAAGGTTTTTATGGAAGAGAATGGACTATGGAAGAAAGAAAAAATATTATTGAATATATGGGTGAACATGATTATAATTTATATATTTATGCGGCAAAAGCTGATAAATTACATAGAGATGAGTGGAAAGTATTTTATGATGATGCTTTTTTAAAAGATTTCAAAAAACTCATAGATACAGGGAAAAAATCTAATGTTGAAGTTTCAATTGCAATTTCACCAGGACTTTCATTGATTCATTCAAATGAAGAAGATTTAGATATATTGATAAAAAAATTCAAACAATTTTCAGATCTTGGTGTAAATACATTATGTCTATTTTTAGATGATATTCCTTGGGATTTACAACATGAAGAAGATATTCAAAAATATGATTGCCTAGCACAAGCACAAGCAGATTTTTCTAATAAAGTATTTGAAAAATTATCAAATTTTGTTAAAGATTTACATTTCATTTTATGTCCTACAGAATATTTTGGAAAACCTCATTATTCATATCATGATATTTTAGGAAATAATCTAAATAAAAATATAGATATAATGTGGACAGGCCCTAAAGTTTGTTCAAAAATAATTCCAGATGAAGATGCAATCGAAATAGGAAGATCTTTTAAAAGACCTGTTATATATTGGGATAATTATCCAGTGAATGATTCTATGATGGTACCAGAACTCCATATGGCTGAATATATTGGAAGATCTCAAAACCTCTATAAATATTCTAAAGGAATTGTAATAAATCCAATGAATCAAGCAAATGCTTCTAAAATAGTATTAGGAGCTATCTCAGAATATTTATTGAATCCTGAAGATTATAATTCAAAAGATGCTCTTTTAAAAAGTCTCAAAGAGTATAATTCTGAAATAGTCGAGGAGTTTTATTATTTTATTCAATGTAATTCTTATAGTCCATTAACTCTTGAGACTTCAAAAGTTGCTTTGAATATTCTCGAAAAATTTGAAACTTTAATAAAAAATAAAAAAAGAAATGAAGCTAAAATATTTTTAAAAGACACTGGTAACAATATTTTGAAATATTATGATATTTTGAATAAAAAAATTGACCCAAAATTAAAAGAAGAAATAAAAAGATGGCTTGAAGAATTTAAATGTTATGGTACTCTTATGATACAAATCTCTGATTTGATAAATACTTATGAAATTATTTTTGATGAAAATGCTCCTTTAACAGATATTGAAAAAGTAAAAAAAGAAAATAAAAAAATGGAAGATCTCTTAAAGAAATTCATGGAATTTGAAACTTCTATATTTAGCGAGAACTTTGTTAATCTTGCTTGGAAACATTTAAAAATAAGTAAAGGACTCATAAGATCTAATAATATTATAAATCAACAAAATTAACATGAATATCGTAGATTTATGAATTTAAATGATAATAATTTGACATATAATTGTATAATTACTAATTTATAATGTACTTGATTCCCCTCTCCAGGGAATCGAAGAGACTTTGTTAAGGGGAGCCTTTTTAAGGTTCCTCTTTTTTTAATACTTGATTTTATATTTATTTCGTGTTATAATATTCTTTGGATATCTTCCGGCTTAGCTCAGCGGTAGAGCGGATGGCTGTTAACCATTAGGTCGGGGGTTCGAATCCCTCAGCCGGAGCCATAAAAGAAGAGTCTGATTTTAATAATCAGACTCTTCTTTTTTATTCTCATATTTCCATTTTTTATTACGTTCATTTCCCCTTTTAAAGTTTCCAGTCAACTTTGCAAGTATAAGTTGTTGTTCTTCATAACCACAATCCTCGAGTTTTTCTATAAGAGTTTTTGCTTTCTTATCTTTTATTATCTTTACTTGCTTACCATAATATGATATGAATAATTTGTTATCCTTTCCAATTTTATAATCGAAAGGATAATCGCTTAATCCACTCATGTTTCACCCCTATTTTTGTATTATATTTTTATCTCCAAAAATTATGCCATAATTTTCAAGATATCCTTGAAGTATCTCTTCATTTTTTATATTGATTATATCATTTTCCATAATAGAAATACGAAAATTCTCATCAAAAGACATTCTCATATTATTATATGTTTTTAAATAATCTTTTTCGTATAAATTATTCATATTATCATCATAACTATTTATTTGAATATCTCTAAACTTATTTATTTCATTCATATATTCTAAAATATTTATTTCAAGATTATATTTTTTTACAGACCAAAAATGATATTCTATACCCGTTACATTAAATATTATACTCGAATTTTCCATCATTTCTATCTCTGGTATATGATATTTTTGTTCATAATATATATTTTTATAATTAAACCCATTTCTTGTATTATATACTATATTTGAATATAAATTATTTTTCTCAAGATAATTATAAAACTTTTCAGCTTTATCATAAATAGCATTATAATATTTGTGTAATTCTATTATATTTTCAAAATTCATTTTTTCACCTCAATATTATTTTACAACAATATTTTATCAAAAAAACAATAAATTGCAAATTTTAGTATAATACTTATAAAGGATGTGATACTTATGAATAGATGTGATTGGGTTACAAATGATGAAATATATATAAAGTACCATGATGAAGAATGGGGTATTCCTGTTCATGATGATAGAAAATTATTTGAAATGCTTATTTTAGAAGGTGCTCAAGCTGGTTTATCTTGGATAACAATATTAAAAAAAAGAGAAAATTACAGAAAAGCTTTTGATAATTTTGATTATAACAAAATTGCTAACTATGATGATAAAAAAATTGATAAACTTTTAAAAAACTCCGGAATAATAAGAAATAAAAGAAAAATAAACTCTGCTATCAATAATTCTAAAATTTTCATAAAAATAGTAAATGAATTTGATTCATTTGATAAATATCTTTGGAGTTTTGTAAATTTCAAACCCATTAAAAACAATTTCAATACAATTGAAGATGTTCCCTCAAAAACTGAATTATCTGATAAAATTTCTAAAGATCTAAAAAAAAGAGGTATGAGTTTTGTTGGGAGTACTATAATATATTCTTATCTTCAAGCAGTTGGAGTTGTTGATGATCATATTAAAAGTTGTTTTAAAAATAAAAGGAGTTGATTTAATGCTAAAAATTGGTGCACATATGGGTATTTCTGAAGGGCTTAAAAATGTTCCAGAGAATTCTATAAAAATAGGAGCTAATTCTTTTCAAATATTTGTTCATTCACCAAGAACATGGTCTATTAAAGAACCAAATAATATTGATATCGATTTGTTTAAAGAAGAAGTTTTAAAATATAAAATAAATAAAGAAAACATTCTTGTACATTCTGGTTATTTGATAAATCTTGCTTCCCCTAAAGAAGATACTTGGAATAAATCTATGAAATTAATGAATGAAGAATTAAGAATCACAAATTTATTAAATATAAAGTATTATAATTTTCATCCTGGAAGTCATCTTGGAAATGGCAAAGAATATGGAATAGATAAAATATCGAAATCTTTAGATGAAATTCTAAAAAATTTTGAAAATGATGATATTTTTATTTTATTAGAAAATGTAGCTCCAAAAGGAAATAATTTAGGGTATTCTATGAAGCAATTAGGTGAGATTATAAATAGATGTGCTTTTAAAAATAAATTGGGAATAACTTATGATACATGTCATGGATTTGATTCGGGATATGATATAAGAGATAAAGATGATACCCTTAGATTAATAGATGAAATAAATGAATACATTGGAATTGAAAAATTGAAAATGATTCATTTAAATGATTCAAAATTTGATTTAAATGCAAAAAAAGATAGACATGAAATTATTGGAAAAGGTTTTATAGGAGATGATGGTTTTAAAAATTTTTTATCTTTTGATGAATTTTTAAAAATCCCTCTATTACTTGAAACTCCAGGTGATGATTCTGCTCATTCGAAAGATATTTCTCATATAAAAAATTTATTAAATTTAAATTAGGTATGTCATTAAAAATGTTGAATTCTAAATATATATACCCCAAAAAAACATTAAAAAAGTCTGATTATCCCGATACTTTATTCATTAGCAAATTCTATTTAAGTCCATATATAGCATGTTCACATGCTTGTTCTTATTGTGATGGTAGAAGTGAAAAATATCATATCGAAGGTAATTTTGATAATGATATAAAAATAAGAAAAAATATAGCTGAGGTTTTAAAAAAAGAATTAACAAAAGAAAAAGAAAATGGAGTTATTATGATTATGTCTGGAGTTTCAGATCCATATCAACATTGTGAATATAAAGAGAAACTAATGCCAAAAATCTTGAATGTAATTAAAGAACTAAATTATTCATGTAGTATAACAACAAAATCTTCTATGATCAATAGAGATTTTGAATTATTAAGAGATATAAATAATAAAAACAAAGTAAATATTCTTATGAGTTTAACTTTTATGAATGATTCTGATAGGAA
Organism: Oceanotoga teriensis; assembly: GCF_003148465.1. Lineage (NCBI taxonomy): Bacteria > Thermotogati > Thermotogota > Thermotogae > Petrotogales > Petrotogaceae > Oceanotoga > Oceanotoga teriensis. The sequence continues at coordinate 76,817 of NZ_QGGI01000004.1, read as the reverse complement.
AATTATAGAGCCTCTTTCATCATGTGTAGAACAAAGATTACAAACACTTAAAAGATTTAAAGATGATGGTTTTTTTGTTGGTGTACTCGCCATGCCATTTATTCCATTTATAAATGATGATGATGAAAACATATTTAAGTTATTAAAAACTTTAAAAGATATGGGTGTAGACTATGTAATTCCTGGAAGTCTTACTTTAAGACCTGGAATAAACAAAAATTATTTTCTTGAAATTATTAAAAATAATTATACTCATCTTTTAGGAAAATATAAAGATCTTTATAGCAATAATAAGCCTTCTGGAATGGGAAAATCTTTTTATTTTAATAATTTTTATGAGCGATTTTACAATATTTCAAACTCTTTAAACGTTTCAACTATAGCACCTCATTATGTTTATAAAAATAGATTTCATAAATATGATGAAATTTATATAATTTTAAGTCATTTAAAATATATTTTAAAGCAAAAAAATTATGACACTTATACAATAAATAAAGCTTTTAAAAACTATACTTTTTGGTTGAGCAAAGAAAAACATTTTATGAAAAAAAATAGATCTTTATCCGGTAATGATTTGGATAATAAATTGTTATTTCAAATGAAATCTGATATATTAAAAGATTTATTCATAAGCAATAAACTATATTCTATTATCAAAAAAACTATTTTAAATGATCATAATTTAGACTACTCTATTTTTTGATGATAGGTATTTGAATTTGGGTTATATATTCTTCAGTTTTTTCAGTTTCATGTATATCTATTTTATATATTTCTATTATGTCATCATATACTTTTAAACTGTTTTCTTTTATATATTTTTTTAAGATTTTAAATATATCTTTCTTTTGTTCATAATCACCTTTATATGAATAAGTTAGGTATTCTCCTTCATCAAGATGATCAGTATAATGATCATCATTTTCTTTTATCAATAAAAATGTTCCATTATATCTGTTATAATTATTCATTTTAAAATCTTCTCTTGATATAGAAGCACATAGATTATTACTCCCAAAAAGAGTCAACATTGGAGAAATTTCTATCTGTAATTGTTTTAAATGGAAATCAATTTCTTCATCTTTTGTCATTATTTTTTGCAAAAAATATATTTTTCTCTTTTCTATATATTCTATATTTATATCATTTAATTTCACATTTTCGGCTTTTGATATATTTTCAAGTTTATTTATAAGAGATTTTTTTATTTTTTTATATTCATCTATTTTTTTATCAACTCTGCTCATTTCTTCTAATATAAAATACTTGGTGTTATCTATACTCCTATTATTTAAATATTCTTTTATCATTTTTAATGGAAACCCCAATTTTCTAAGATCCGTAATAACATTTATCTTCCATATTTGGTTCATAGAATACATTCTATAACCATTGATATTTCTTTCTGGTTTCACAATTCCCATTTTTTCATAATATCTTAAAGTATCTGTAGATATTCCATAAAATTTAGATATTTCTCCTATCTTTAAAAATTTTTTCATTTTATCACCTTTTCACTTGACCTTGGACTTACTCCAAGGTGTAAAGTCTTATTGGAGGTGTTATGATGAAACTTCATAGATATATAATACCATCTGTGACTTCTATGTGGATATACTCATTCTATACTATAACAGATGGTGTTTTTGTGGGGCGTGGTGTTGGAGCAGATGCTTTATCTGCTGTAAATATATCATTACCTTATATAAATATAATTTTCGCAATAGGTGTAATGATAGCTATTGGTGGATCTAATTTAATTGGTATAGAGCTTGGAAAAGGAAATAAAAAATCTGCAAATAACTTATTCATGAATGTATTATTTATTTCCTTTTTTACTTCGATTATTTTTAGTTTTTTAGGCCATATATTTTTAGATCAGATCGTTGAATTCTTAGGTGCTAAAGGTGAAATCAAACACCTTGCAAAAGATTATCTCTCAATTGTAATTTATTTTAATGTTTTTTATATGACTTCTTATGCCATGGAAGTATTAGTTAAAATAGATGGTTTTCCTCATCTTTCAATGTTTGGAAATATTTTATCTGCAATTGTAAATATATTTCTTGATTATTTATTTATAATAAAATTGGATTTTGGAATAAAAGGAGCAGCTATTGCAACTGGTTTGGCACAATTAACAGGATTTCTATTTTTCTTTTTTCATTTTTTTAAAGGCTATAATCTTAAGTTTAAAAAATTCAAATTTTCTTTTAAAAAATTTATTTATATCAATAAACTTGGATTTCAAGACTTTCTCGCAGAACTTTCTTCGGGATTAATTATACTGATAATGAATAAAAATATAATTGAAACTCTTGGCAATAAAGGACTGATAACTTTCAGTATAATTGCTTATTTTAATACTTTCGCCTTGATGTCTTTTATAGGAGTTTCTCATGGTATGCAACCAGTTGTAAGTTTTTTATTTGGAAAAAAGAAAATAAAAAGAGTTTTAATCAACTTTAAAAAGAGCTTTATAACAAGTATAAGCTCTGGAATAATAGCATTTACAATATTTTTTTCTTTTTCTGATAAAATAGCATTGATATTTTTAAAAGATGATTCAATAATACAATTGGCTTCTCATGGTATGAAAATATATGCATTTGCTTTTTTATTTATGTGTATAAATATAGTATCTGGAGGATATTTCACTTCTATAAAAAAACCAGAAATTGCAATTACAATTTCAATTTTAAGAAGTTTTATATTTATTTTTTTATCAGAATTCATACTAAAAAATTTATATTTCATAGATTTTAAAGATTATGGCATTTGGTTAATAATTCCATTATCTGAATTTTTAACTTCAATATATTCTATTATAAATGTAAAAATATCTGTAAAAACAGGAAAAAAGATTATATATAATATGAATAATAAATGATATCTAAAAGAGGTTGCATGAAAGCAACCTCTTTTTTAAATTATATTTTTTAAATGTTCCATATACATTTTTTGAACTTCTTCATATTCTCCCATAGGTTTCATGTCTATAACAACTTCAAAACCTTCTTTTTCAAGAATATTTTTCCACGAATCTTCTTCTTCACCAGACATATCATTTTTTGCATGATCTCCTGCAACTAACATAAAAGGTTTTAAATATACTTTTTTTATATTCTTTTTATTCAATCTTTTTATAACAGTTTCTATATCTGGATATCCTTCTACTGTTCCAATTATTATATTCTTGTTTGAATAATCTTCTATAATCTTTTCAGTAGCTCCATAAACCGTATTAGAATGATGATCCGAACCATGTCCCATCAATACAAGTGCTTCATATTCTTTTAATTCATAAAGAGAAATTATAAATTTTGCTATTTTCTTAAGATCTTCTGTAGACGTCAATATTGGTTTAGTTATTTTTATTTTTTCAAAATTATTTCTTTCTTTCATTATTGCATGAGATAATTTATTATATTCATGACCGTTCATAAAATGAGTTGTTAAAACATAAAGTTCTTTTATACCTTCTTCTTTAAACTTTAAAACTGCCTCTTCAGGACTATATATTTCTTTATTTTCATTTTGTTTAACTCTTTTTCTTACTATAGAAGATGTATAAGCTATTTTTATTTCATAATCTTGAGAAAAATTCTCTCTTGAAATTTCTTCTATTTTATCAATAGTCTTTTTCCTTGTATCTATATGAGTAGTTCCAAAACTTACTATAAGTAAACCTTTTTTCATATTTATCCTCCAATCTTATTTAATTAATAAATCATTTTTCTTTATTATATTTCTCAGCTTTTCTATTTAATTTTCTTTGAACTGTATTAAATCCCATCAATTTTCTCATTTCATAAACTGTCTTTTGAACCTCAAGCCTAACTTCTTGAGTCCCTTTTAATATTATATCTTCTATCATACCAGTTTTTTCATACTTATGTCTTCTCTCTCTCAAAGGATCTAAAAAGTTATTTATTGCAATAGATAATTTTTCTTTAACTTCAACATCTCCAACAGTACCTTTTCTATATCTTTCTTTTAAATCTTCAACTTCTTTTTTATCAGAATTAAATAAATCATGATAAATAAATACTGGATTTCCTTCAACTCTTCCAGGAATATCTGCCCTTATTCTGTTTGGATCTGTAGTCATTTTCATCACTTTCTTTTTAACATCTTCGGAAGAATCTGAAAGAAATATAGCATTATTAGCACTTTTACTCATTTTTTGTTTTCCATAAATACCAACCAAAGAAGCTTCTTGACCTTGCATTGGTTCAGGTATAGGAAACATTTCTCCATACATAGAATTGAATCTTTTTGCTATTTCTCTAGCGATTTCAACATGGGCAACATTATCTTTACCAACAGGAACAAGATGAGATTTCACGCAAAGTATATCTGCTGCTTGAAGAACTGGATATCCAAGCAAAGCAAAAGGCATTTCTATATTAGCATCTCTAGCCATATCCTTTAAGCTTGGTAATCTTTCAAGTCTTGAAACAGTTACTAAACTTTGAAATAAAGTATACATTTCATACATTTCTGGAATTCCAGATTGAAGATAAAATTTAACATTATCTGGTTCTATACCAGCAGATATAGCATCCAAAACTAATTGAACAGCATTATCACCTGAAGCTTTTATGTTTTCTTGAGAATTTTTTGTTGTAAGCATATGTAAATCAGCTATTATAAAAGTACAATCATATTCTTGTTGTAATTTAACCCTATTTTCTAAACTACCCACATAATGTCCTAAATGTAATTTTCCTGTTGGTCTATCACCTGTTAAAACTCTTTTTCTTTCCATATTGAATTCCTCCAATCTAATATTTAATATTATTAATTAATAAATAAAAAGGACTTTCTCAAAAGAAAGCCCTTAAAAATTTAAAGGGCATCCTAAACGGATGCCTTATTATTATCAAATTTTGGCACCCTTAAAGATGCCACCACCAATTTATATTATTATTCATTTTTTTTGTATAAAAATATTTCATTTAAATCACTCCCAAAACAATTATACTACATTTCATAGATTATTTTCAACAAATATTTTTGCTATTTTTTCAGGTTCTATTTTATTAAAATCAAATTCATAATTCATTTCTCGCATATTTTCACTACTTATCTTATTTTCAAGCCTTTTTAAAATATTTAAAATATCTGTATTCAAAGATTTATGCAATATAAAAGCTTCATAAGGTGGTAAAGCTCTTTTATCATCTTCTAATAAATATAAATTATTTTTTTCTATACGAGAATCTGTTAAAAAAGCTGTTATTATATCTACTCTTTCATTTTCTAAATCCTCATACATTCCATCTGGCATATTTGATACAATTTTTTCAAATTTAATATTATAAGCAGATTCTATTGCCGAAAGTCCATCTTGTCTTTCAATATAAGGCTTAGGACAAGAAAATATCATATTATCAGCCTTATCTTTTAAGTCTGATATTTTTTTTATGCCTTCTTTTTTATTCTTCATTGCAAGTATAAAATCATTTTTGTATCCAAGCTTTATAAAAACTTTTAAATCTAATTTTTTAAATTCTTTTTCTATATCTTCAAATACTTCATCCTCTTTCCATACTTTATAAATTGGTAGGTTTAAAATTGCATTATAAGCTGTTCCAGAATATTCAATATAAAAATCAATTAATCCATTTTTTAAAGCATTTATATTTGCTTCAAGTTTAGGTTCACTTTCAATTATTTCATAATCGTATCCATTATTTCTTAGAAATATACCTATTATGTTTCCAAGTATTCTCTGTTCATTGAAAGGTTTTATTCCTATTTTAACCTTCATAAAATCACCTCCATTTATTATATTTTAACAAAAGTAACAATAAAAAATAAATTTAGTAATTGACATTTATGATCTTTTTTAATATAATACTTATATACGTATATTAGTATACAAGTATTATATTGGAGGTATTTTATGGAAAATTTATCTAATTTATTCAAATTATTATCTGATGAAACAAGAATAAGAATCTTGATGCTTTTATTCCAATCACCAATGTGTGTATGCGATCTATCTTTTATTATGAAAGAATCTCAACCAAAAATATCAAAACATATAGCTAAATTGAGGGATTTAGATTTTATAACTGGTAAAAAAAGTGAACAATATATTCTTTATTCTTTAAATAAAAATAATTTATTATTAATTAAAATATTAAATTATATTTTTTTAAATTTAAACTCCTATGATCAACTAGAAAAAGATTATAATTTTTTTAATTCTAAAGAAAATAGTTTAAAATTTTGTTCTATAAAAAAAATTAATTAAAAAGGGGATTTTTAATGTTCATATGGCTTGAAAACTTAATAAATATTTTAGTTAAAGAAATTTTTAAACTTGATTTAAACTCTACTATAGGATCTTCCGTTCATTTTTTCTTTTACGATATTATTAAAATATTAATTTTATTATCTATAATGATATTCATAATATCTTATATAAGAAGTTATTTCCCACCTGAAAAAACAAAAAAATACATAGAAAAATTTTCTGGAATCTCTGGAAATATTATAGCTTCATTATTGGGTATAGTTACTCCTTTTTGTTCTTGTTCTTCAGTTCCAATATTCATTGGTTTTATTGAAGCAAAAATTCCACTTGGCATTACTTTTTCCTTTTTAATAACTTCTCCAATAGTAAATGAAGCTGCTTTTGCAATATTATTGGGATCATTTGGTTGGAAAATAGCTATTTTATATATTTTTTCTGGAGTAATATTGGGAGTATTTGGTGGCTTAATAATTGGAAAACTTAATTTAGAAAAAGAAGTAGAAAATTATGTATATAAAATCAAAATGGGAGAAATTGAAATAGAAAAGATGTCTCAAAATCAAAGATTTTTTTTCGCAATAAATAATGTAAAAGATATAATTAAAAGAATTTGGATTTTTTTATTAATTGGTATAGGAATTGGTGCTTTTATTCATGGCTATGCTCCAGAAGAATTTCTCATAAAATGGGCTGGACCAGAAAATCCAATAGCTGTAATTATATCCACATTAATAGCAGTTCCATTATATTCAAATGCACTTGGAACAATTCCAATAGCTGAGGCATTAATTGGAAAAGGTGTTGGAATTGGAACGGCTTTAGCTTTCATGATGGCTACTACAGCTCTTTCATTACCCGAAGGTATTTTATTGAGAAAAGTGATAAAACCTAAATTAATATTAATTTTTTTTGCAGTTACTTCTATTGGCATTATATTAACAGGTTATTTATTCAACATAATTTTATAAAGGAGAGATTTATATGAAAAATATTAAAATACTTGGTGGTGGATGTTCAAATTGTAATAAACTTGAAATTCTTACAAAAGAAGTTTTAGATGAAAATTCTATACCCTTTGAAATAAATCATATAAAAGATTTATCAGAAATAATGAGTTATGGAGTTATGAAAACTCCTGCTTTAATCGTTGATGAAAAAGTTATAATTTCTGGTAGAGTTCCATCAAAAAAAGAATTAATCAAAAGGTTAATAGAATGATTAAAATAATATAAAAAATATTAATTCTAAATTATAGATTATGTTTAATCCTTCCTATTTGATATAATTAACATAATTAATCAATAATAAAATACTTGGGAGGAAATCATTTTGAAGAATAAATTTGCTTTGACTAAAGCATTGAATTTTTTAAAAAAAGAGTTCTATGATATCTCAAAATATCTTTTTAAAGATAAAATAGTTAGAGAAACTTTGTTTTCTTCAAACACAAAATATTACAAATTTCTGAGATATTTTAACTTATTCTTTTCTTTAATAATATTTGTACCTGTTATTGCAAGTTTTTGGAGTTTAAACTTACCTCATTTTCTTGGATATTTAATATTTGCTTTCGGTGTTTATGTAGTATGGATATTTGAATGGGTTACAAATTCTATAATTTTCGAAGAAATCAAAACATTTACAATCATTCAAATAGCTCTTCATAGCTTTTTTGGTATGTTTTTAGAATTTTACAACAAATACGAATATTATGATGATATACTACATATAACTGGTGGAATTTGGTTAGCTCTCATAATTTTCCCAATTATTTTATCACTCGAATTAACTTTTTCAAGACAAAAAATACCGACTCTTGTTTGGAAAGTTAATCTTTATACTTTTTTCACATCTTTGAGTTTTGGAACTATTTGGGAAATATTTGAATTCACATCTGATCAAATTTTTAAAAATTATCCTGGATATAGAATGTCCCAAGAAAATAGTTTGTTCGATACTATGACTGATTTAATATATGATGCTGGAGGTTCTATTCTCGGTATTGCATTATTTTGGTATATGTTAAAAAAATTAAATAAGAATAGAGATATGTATTTATTACTTGAAAGAATTGGTAATGCTTTAAGAAACTTTATAGATAAAAAAAATGATTAAAATAAAAAAGCCAAAATAATTTTTATTATTATTTTGGCTTTTTTTTAATATAAATTAAATAATCTTTTTAAACAAATAAACTAAAGCATTGTTTTTTTTGTATAATCTTCTCTTTAATCTAGAATAATTATAATTAACTTCAAAAATATCCAAAGATAATTCATCAGTATCGATAGATAATTTTAAAGTATCATCTTCAATAAATTTTTTGTCTTCAAAATGTCCTATTATTTTATATTTATTAGTTAAAAAAGCATAAGTTCCATCTAATTGATCATCATCAACTAACAATAATCCTTCTTTTTTTAAATATTTATCACAATATTTTGAAACAAAACCTGCATTAAAAGAAATCAATAAATCAACATTTTTATCATAAACTAAATTTTCATAATTTGTTTTTATAAAATTTATTTCAGAACTTTCTGAATATCTTTTTTTTGAGTCTACAAGGTTTAAAACTTCATCAGAATCAAAAAAATTATTTAATTTTTTATTATATAAATCTACATAAACACCTTCCGGAAAATAAAAAGAAGGTGTGATATCACAATAACTACCTGCATATAAAAAATTTTTTATATCATAATTAGATTGTATATAATCATAATACTTAGATTTACTATTTGAAGATAAATCTCCATAATAATCAATATATAGTTTAACATTCTTGTCCATCAAACATCTCCCAAAATTCAAGAACAAAATTAATCAATTTTACTTTGTTTCATATATAATGTTAACCATTCCATTTGAAAATTTTAAAAAAATGATTTTTAATCTTTTTCTAAATATTTCCTTGCACCCAAAGCCACTATTCTTTTCATATCTTTTGGTCTTTTTATTTCACAGCTTTCAAAAGCTTGTTTTAAAGCATTTTCAGATGCAACTTCTAAAGCTGTTTCAAAGTAGTTTTTATATGTAGATGTACTTCCTCCAACAACTATTATATTTGGATTGAATAAATTTATTGTTATCGCAAGACCTATACCAAAATAATATCCAGCTTCCCTTATTATTTTTTCTGCCTCTTTATCTTCATTCTCTAATTTTTTTATCAATTCTTCCACATTTCCATCAAATTTTTTTAATATTGATGCTCCACTGGATAATTCATCTAATTTATAAACTTTATCTTTTACAGCAATTGGTGCAAATCCAATTTCACCAGCCCAGCTATTTGCACCATATACAATTTCTTTATTTGTTTTTGTTGCAACTGCTATTCCAGTTCCAGCCATAAAAACACTAACAGTATAATCTTCTGGATAATAAGAAGCTTCCTCAACAAGTGCCGCTTTAACATCGTTTATAAATTTAACTTTTGCACCTTTATAAGAAAAGTACTCTGATTTAAGCCCATTTAATCCTGGAACTACATTTGAAAAATTAACTTTATTTTCATCTTCAACTAATCCAGGAATAGCCATTCCAATTCCCTCTACTCCAAAAGGTAAATCTTCTATAAAATCTATTATATATTTTTTTAACATTTCAGGCTTTATTTCTTTTCCAGTAGGAACTTTTTTTTCAATATATTTCCCATCATGTTCAGCTAGCATGTACATCTTTGTTCCACCTATATCTATCCCTATATTTTTTTTAATCATATTTTCCTCCTATACTTTTATTGATATAGTTTCAAATTTTCCTTCTTCTATAAGAATCGCAGATAATGAATAGCCATAAACTGCTCCTGTATCAACATCTATAGATATAAGTTCATCATTATCATTTTTTCTAAAAAAAGGTTTGTTATAATCTTCTTCTGTTATTTCAAACCCCCATCTATCTAATGCTACAGTTGGTGTATGACCATGAACTATGATATAATTTTTATACTTATTTTTATGTGAAAAAAAAGTGTTTCTTTCCCATACATATGAATGATATATATCTTTGGGATCTTCTATAATATTTATTTCATAATCTTCATCTTGATTTTCTATATCTTTATTAAAATCTCTTATTCCTGCATGTACAAATATATAATCATTTTTTATATAATAAATCGTATTTAACTTTTTTAAAAAATTTAAATATTTTTCATCAATATATTTTACATACTTCGAATAATCACTTATATTTTCATCATAAAACCCTGCAAGAGATTTTAATGTTTGTTCAGCTCCTTGTTTTCTCCAGATATCTCTTTTATACCTTTTATCATTAAATAACATACTTCTTGCCATATCATCATGATTTCCAAGAAGAAAAATACTTTTATTTTCCGAAGCATATTCCAACATACTATCAATAGTACCTTTTACATCTGGTCCTCTATCAACATAATCTCCTAAAAAAATAGTTAAAGACGGTTTTTTTACTTTTATTTCAAAAAAAAGCTTCTCGAGTTCATTTTTACATCCATGAATATCTCCGATAGCAATTATCATATATATCACCCTAAATGATTATAACATATAAAAAAATTCATTGGTTATACCAATGAATTTTTAATTATAAAACTATCACTTCTTTAAAGTTATTTTTGTTATTCTTTGACCTCTTTTTAAATTTCCATAATTTCTTTCAATATTTCCAACTTTATCCATATTAGTTATAATTATTGGACATATGATAGATTTGGCATTTTCTTTTAAAAATTCTAAATCCATTTTTATCAAAGGATCTCCAACTTTAACTTTTTGTCCTACTTCGGCTATCCTTTCAAACCCTTTACCTTCCAAGTTTACAGTATCAACTCCAAGATGAACTAATATTTCAAGCCCATTTTCTTCTTTTATGGCAATAGCATGATTTGTTTTAAATATCTGCAGTATTTCACCTTTACAAGGAGAAACAACTAATCCTTCTTCAGGGTTGATAGCTATTCCATCTCCAGCTATTTTTTCAGAAAATACTTGATCTGGAGTTTGTTCTATCGGGATTGATTTTCCAGATATTGGAGAATACAATTCTACTTTATCACTTTTTTTAAATATGCCAAACATACTTAGTCCTCCTATCTTTTTATCGACTTTGCCATTCTTCTATATGTATGTCTTTTTCCTTTTATAGATATAGAATAATTCATTATATTTTCTGGAGTTGCTATACCCGGACTCATTCCAGCATCTCCTATATGATGTATATCTACTCCTGCCATCTTTGAATTAATGGCTATCTGTTTTATTGTATAATCATCTGAACCTTCTTGTGATGTTCCTATTGTTGTCATTATAAGTTTATTTTTTTTATGAACATATGAAGTTATATCTGTTATCTTTTGAAGTGTAATTCCAGGAACAGTTCCTGGTGCTGGAACAAGTATTATATCTGCTCCTGCTTCAATAAATTCTTCAACAATTTTTTGATTTATAATTTCTTCATCATTACCAGAACTATGCATTTTTCCTGCTATTATAAGGACATTCTCACCAAGTTCATTTCTAATATTGTTTATTGTGTTTATTATTTTTTCATTAGTTACACCAGTTTTTGGATTCCCCGTTAATACTATAAAATCAGCTCCTTGGTCCAAAACTTTTTTTACATTATTAACGGTAGCTAATCTTCCTTCACTAATTTTAATTTTTTCATCGAAAAGCTCCTTAGATTCATCCACAGGTTCAAGATTTATTCCTACTATTCTACCAACTATATCTTTTAATTCTCTTAAAAAATTTTCATCATCTTGAATTTCCAAACCATTTATAACAGGATTTTCTACATCATACATATTTAAAAGTATTATATCCGTCCCAAATGAACAGGCTACTTCAACATTGCTAACATCTCCTAATATAGGTGGATACTTACCTATAATTTCACTCATAACTGTTCTTCCTTCAGCTGCTTTAATAGAATTTAATATATCTTCTTTATTTAATTTTTTTATATCTGAAGCATTTAAGTCAAGAATTCTTTTAATCATCAAAATCACCTCATATTATTTTAATATGGTGGCCTTTTTAGGCCACCATAAAATCACATATATTTTTGCATTGCATCATACATAAATTGAACTTGAGGACCTACTACAACATGAATTCCTTTTTTAGAAGGTCTTATTATACCTGTTATTCCTGATGATTTTATTTTTTTCTCATCAATTTTTAAATTATCTTTAACTTCAACACGAAGTCTTGTTATACAATATTCCATTGATTCTATATTTTCTTTTCCACCAAGTCCTTCAAGTATTATTTTTGCCATTTCATCAAAATTTGTATCTTTAGAATAAGTTTTTCCTTCATTTTCGTCAACATCGTCTTCTCTACCAATTGTTTTGAGATCCAATTTTTGAATAACAAATCTAAATATAAAATAATAAAGTGCAAACATTACAAGTCCAAGTGGTATTAACATTAATATATTAGTTGCAGCTGGTATTCTAAAACTTAAAGTATAGTCTACAAAACCTGCACTAAATCCAAATCCTGCTATCCATTTGAAAGTTGCAGCTATAAAAACAGAAATACCTGTTAATAAAGCATGTATAAAATATAATACAGGTGCTAAGAACATAAAGGAGAATTCTAATGGTTCTGTAACTCCTGTAAAGAAAGAAGAAAATGCTCCTGCCATTAAAAGTCCTGCAGCTAATTTTTTCTTATTATCTTTAGCAGTATGATACATTGCAAGTGCTGCTCCAGGTAATCCAAACATCATTATTGGGAAAAATCCTGCTTGATACATACCCGTTGTAACTCCTGGGAATGTTGCCGCAGTATTTGACCAGAAATTACCTATATCATTTATTCCTATGGCATCAAACCAGAAAACTGAATTCAATGCATGATGAAGTCCTGTTGGTATTAAAAGTCTGTTGAAAAAAGCGTAGATTCCAGCACCAAAAGCTCCAAGACTTGCTATTGCTGAACCAAATGCTACAAGTCCAGAATATATAACAGGCCATACAAATAAAAATACTCCAGAAACAGCAAGCATATAAACAGCTGTCATTATTGGAACAAGTCTTTTACCACTAAAGAAAGCTAAAAAATCTGGTAATTTCACATGTGAAAATTTATTATAACAATGTGCTGCTATCAAACCTGATAATATACCAATAAATTGATTATTTATTTTTCCAAATCCTGGATTTACTTCTTCAATAGGAACTTTCAAAAGATTTGAAACAACTGCGGTTGATAATAATGTTGTAATTGTCATAAAAGCAACAAGTCCACTCAAGCCAGATGAACCGTCTTTTTCTTTAGACATTCCAAGAGCTACACCAACAGCAAAAAGAATACCCATATTATCTATTAAAGCTCCACCAGCTTTAATTAAAAATGCCGCCAATATGCTATTTCCACCCCATCCTACTGGGTCAATCCAATATCCTATACCCATAAGTATAGAAGCAGCAGGTAAAACTGCAACTGGTAACATTAAAGATCTACCAAGTCTTTGTAGATATTTCATCATAGCAATACTTCCCCCTTTATATTTTTATATATAAAAAAGGCATGAACTAAAACATAATGACAATATCAATTGTCCCTGTTTAAGCTCATGCCTGATTTTATTCAGTTACACGCTTATTTTTTATTCAGTTTTTAAACGATCTATTCTTTCTATATGTAAAGCAAGATACCCAATTTCATGTTCACTCAACTTTATGTTCAATTCTTTTTCAAGATATTGTGTTACCTTTTCAGCTATTTTGAAAGATTTTTTAAATTCTTTCTTTATATTTGATAGTAACGGATTTTCAAGGTTTTTATCATCATTTATGATGCTTATAACATATTTTAAATGTGTTAAAAGTCTTGAATAGCTCATCTCATCTTCTTGTATTTTTATGCTTAATTCTTGATTTATAAGTTCTATAACATCTTTAACTACTCTTGTATCTTTTAAGGTTTCCATAATCATTTTGTCTTGTCTTGCAGAGTTCAAATGCATGGCTATGAATCCTTTTTCTGATGGTGATATTTCCATATTTAATCTTTCTTTTATCAAATCAGCAGCTTCTTGAGCAACTTCATATTCTTCAGGATACATAGTCTTTATTTCAAATAAAAATGGATTTTCTATAATCAATCCTTCTTTAAGCCTATCAATAGCAAAACTTATATGATCTGTCAAAGCAATATGTATATGGGCATTTAATCTGCCAAGTCTTTTTTCACCTAAAGCTATTATTTCCTCAGTTACACCTATTACATCTGAGTCTAATTGATCCATAAGTTTAAAGAAATTTGATTTTATTTCATCATCTTTTGATATATATGATTTTTCTATAACCCCAGGATCTAATTTATATACTTTACCAATCTTCTTTTTAAATCCGACACCTTTTCCTATTACTATCATTTCTCTATTATAATTTATTTCACGGGCTAAAACGACATTATTATTTATTATTTTAAGTATTTCAAATTCACCTGACATTATCATATAAAGCCCTCCCAACAATTAGAAAAACCTATATAAGGGAATTTTTCGATATTAATTCCTTTATATAGGTTTATGCCTGATATTACTCAGTTACACGCCAATTTAAATTTATAGTATCATAAATGAATTTTTTAATCAAAGCGAGTTATTGTTAATTAAATGTAATTATAGCAAAAATTCATTGAATAAGTTTTATTAATACGAATATTCTTAAAAAATAGGAACTCAAAATAAATATTATTCTGAGTTCCTATTTTTTATAATAATGTTATTAAATTTTCTCCAAAATCAATTTTTTTATTTGTTTCATAAATCAAATCTAAATATTCAGAAGAATTAGTAATTATTATTGGAGTTATCATTGAATATCCTTCTCTTTTTAAAGCTTCTAAGTCAAATTCTATCAAAACTTGTCCTTTTTTCACATGTTCTCCTTGTTTAATTTTTTTTGTAAAATATTTTCCATTAAGTTTAACAGTATCCATTCCAATATGTATAAGTATTTCAGCTCCAAAATCAGTTTTAATTCCTACAGCATGACCAGTTGGAAAAATAGTTTTTAAAACTCCGTCAGCTGGCGAAATAAGTTTTCCTTCACTTGGAATTATTGCAACTCCTTTACCCAATGCAGAATTTGAGAAAGCCTCATCATTTACTTCGCTTAATTCTTTTATATCTCCTTTTAATGGACTTGCTATGATTCCTTTAGTAACCCCTACAGTTTTATCTTCATCTTTTAATTCATCTTCTTTATCGTCTTTATATGTAATCATAGTTAATATAAAAGCTATAATCATTGAAATAGCTAAAGCAAACAACATCCAAAGCATTCCAGTTATATCATTAGTTTTATCATTAATATATGAAGGTATTCCAAATACTCCCAATCCTCCAATAATATAACCATTTATTTTTAGTCCTCCTATTATTGCACCACCTATTGCTGCTGCTATACAAGATATAAAAAAAGGTTTCTTTTTAGGTAAAGTTACTCCATATATAGCAGGTTCGGTTACTCCAAATATTCCAGATATAAAAGCTGGTATCGCTATTGATTTTAATTTTTTGTCTTTTGTTTTAAAAATTATTGCTAAAACAACAGCTGTTTGAGCAAACGATGCCGCAAAAATTAAAGATAGAATTGGATCATAACCCAAAGTTGATAAATTTACCATAGCAATTGGAACAACTCCCCAATGAAGACCAAATATAACAAGTACCTGCCATAAAGCTCCTAAAAATACTCCTGCAATTATTGGACTAAAATTATATATACCATTCGTAGCAACAGTTATAACTGAAGTCAATAAAGATGCAATTGGTCCTATGATCAAAAAAGTTAAAGGTGTCGCTATTGCCAAAGTCAACATTGGCACAAGAAATGTTTTCACGACATCAGGGACTATTTTTTTCCACATTTTTTCTATTTTACTCGCCATCCAAACAGCTAATATTATAGGTATTACACTTGAAGCGTACCCACTTGCGGGGAGTAAAATTGGAATACCCAAGAATTTGGCATATACATTTTGAACAAAATCTGTACCTGCAAAATAAGTTGCTATAGGCGTCATAGATGCTAACTTTAAAACATCATCCATGTACATCAAAGCTCCACCAAGAGCTAATCCTGTAAATAAATTGACTTTAAATTTTTTTGCTGCAGAATATCCAAGCATTATTGGCAAATAATGGAAAAAGCCATCTGAAACAGTGTATAAAAGCTGATAAGTACCACCATCAGATGATAAAACATTAAAATATACCAATAATGCTAAAATACCTTTTATCATTCCTGTTGCTGCAAGAACTCCTAAAGTTGGTGCAAATATTCCAGATATTATATCTATTAGTGATGAACCAAAATTCATTTTTTCTTTTGAATCATTATTTTCATTTTCTAAAGATGAAAATCCACCTATTTTATTTACAACTTCAAAAACATCTGGAACATGATTTCCAATTACAACTTGATACTGTCCTCCACTTTTCATAACCGTAACTATACCATCTGTTTTTTTCAAAATTTCTGTATTAGCTTTATTTTCATCTTTTAGTTTAAATCTTAATCTTGTAACACAATGAGTTAAACTTATTACATTAGATTTTCCCCCAACATTTTGTATTATTATTCTCGCTAATCCATCATATTTATTGGCCATTTTTTTCCTCCCCGTTTTAACAAAATGAGCTTAACAAAACAATTTTATTTGTTTATGTTAAGCTCATGCCTGATTTTATTCAGTTACACGCAATATTAAATTTTATTTTTCTAAAGATTCTCCATTAGTTTCTATCAATTCTTTATACCAATAAAAAGATTTTTTCTTATATCTTGATAAAGTACCACTTCCATCATCATTTCTATCAACATATATAAACCCATAACGTTTGCTCATTTCAGCAGTTGAAGCACTCACAAGATCTATACATCCCCAAGAAGTATATCCCATAACTTCTACACCATCTTCTATCGCTTCTTTGATCTCAATAATATGATCATTCAAATATTTTATTCTATAGTCATCTATAACTGTTTTATTTCCATTTTCATCTTCTATAAGTTCATCTTTAGCTCCAAGACCATTTTCAACTATGAATAAAGGTTTATCATATCTTTCATAAAAAGTATTTAAAACATATCTTAATCCTTTAGGATCTATTTGCCATCCCCATTCACTTTCTTTTAAATATGGATTTTTAACTCCCATAATCATATTTCCAGATTTTTTATTTTCCTCTGATTTAGAAGATGCACAAGCACTCATATAATAACTAAAAGAAATAAAATCAACAGTATTCTTTAATATTTCTTCATCTCCTAATTCTATTTTTAAATCAATATTATTTTCTTTAAAATATCTTTTAATATAAAATGGATATTTCCCCTTAACTTGAACATCTGTAAAAAACAAATTTTCTCTATCGGCTTTAAAAGCAGTCATAACATCTTCTGGATCTGGAGTTAATGGATAAATAGGTACAGCAATAACCATACATCCTATTTTTGAATTTGGAATTATTTCATGCCCTATTTTAGTAGCAAGTGCACTAGCAACCAATTGATGATGAATTGCTTGATAAATTTCACTTTTTGTTATCTTATCAGCTGGTGTCATTATTCCTGCCAAAAGAGGCATGTGTATTATAGAATTTATTTCATTAAAAGTAAGCCAATATTTTACTTTATTTTTATATCTATTAAATATTGTTCTGACATATTTTTCAAAAAAATCTATTGTTTTTCTACTTGACCACCCATTATATTTTTTTGCAAGATATAATGGCATCTCATAATGAGAAATAGTTACAAGTGGTTCTATTCCATATTTATGACACTCATCAAAAATATCATCATAAAATTCTAATCCAAGTTCATTTGGATTTTCTTCATCTCCATTAGGAAAAATACGAGTCCAAGCTATTGAAAGTCTAAAAACTTTAAATCCCATTTCAGAAAATAATTTTATATCTTCTTTATATTTATGGTAAAAATCAATTCCTTTAAGTTTTAAATTTTCTTCAGTAGGTTCTTTTGTTATAGGTCCTCTAATACCTTTTGGAGTGACATCTTCAATGCTTAATCCTTTTCCATCTTCATCATAAGCACCTTCACATTGATTTGCTGCTACTGCCCCTCCCCATAAAAAATTTTCTGGAAATTTTTTATTCATATTTTATTCCTCCTTTTAAGATTTAAATAAAAATGAGCTTAACATAAACAAAATAAATTGTTTTGTTAAGCTCATGCCTGATTTTATTCAGTTACACGCATATTAATTTTTGAATTTCTTAATTCTTTCTAAATGTAAAGCAAGATATCCAAGTTCATTTTCATTCAAAACCACATTTAATTTCTTCTTCAAATAATCAGCTACTTTTTTGGCTATTTTAAATGAATTTTTAAATTCTTTTTTTATATCTGAGAGTAAAGGATTTTGTAATTCATTATTTTCAGTAGAAATATTTATTACATACTTTAAATGAGTTAAAAGTCTTGAATAACTTAATTTATCTTCTTGTATTTTCATATTAAGTTCTTCATTTAAAATTTCAATTATTCCTTTTATTACTTTTGTATCTTTTAGAGTTTCTTTTATATCTTTTGATTGTCTTGCGGAATTCAAGTGTAAAGCTATATATCCTTTTTCAGAATCAGGAATATCAATATTAAACCTCTTTCTTATTACAAGCGCCACTTCTTCTGCAATCTCATATTCATCATCATACATAGTTTTTATTTCAAATAAGAATGGATTTTCTATAATCAATCCTTCTTTTATTCTCTCAAGTGCAAAACTTATATGATCTGTCAAAGCAATATGAATATGGGAATTTAATTTCCCAAGCTTTTTTTCAGCATGGAATATTATTTCTTCTGATAAGCCTATTATTTCCATATCAATTTGATTTAATAATTTATAAAACTCATTACCTATTTCATCGTTTCTTGAAATATAAGTTTTTTCTATTATTCCGGGTTTATAATAATGTTCTTCACCAGTTTTTTTTCCAAAGCCAACACCTTTACCAATAGCCATCACTTCTTTATTAGTAGCCATTTCAAGGGCTAATATGACATTATTATTAACAACTTTTATTACTTTAAAAAATCCATGATTCATTTAAAGCCCCCCCTTATAATAGAAAAAAACCTATATAAAGGAACTCTCTTATGATTCCCTTATATAGGTTTATGCCTGCCAAACAGTTACACGCCCTATAGTATTATGTTAATAATAACAAAGATATAAAATTAAGTCAAAATCGATTATAATTAATTACAAGTAATTTAAAACTATTAAGTTTTGTTAAATACAATTTTCTTGAATATATTGTACTTATCTTAAAAAAACAATCTCATACAAATGTATGAGATTGTTTTATGAGAATAATTTTTTTGAATAATTTAAAATATATGAAAATATAAACATCGTAAAAAGAGTTACAACTATTGAAGGCCCAGATGGTATATTTAAATAATAAGATATTATTATTCCCAATGAAGAACTGAAAAATCCTATAAATGAGGATATAATGAACATTTGATTTAATGTTTTAGCCCACATTTTTGATATTACACCAGGCGTTATCAATAATGATGTTACAAGTATTATTCCAACTATTTTAACAGATGTCACAACTACTATGGACACTGTCAATAAAAATATAAAATTTATAATACTGACTGGAACTCCATATATTTTAGCCATTCTTTGATTAAATGTAAAATATTTTATTTCTTTATTAAAAAGTATGATTGAAAAAATAATTATCATAAGTATTGTACTGAGTAATATAACATCTTGTTTATTCACCATGAGTATATCCCCAAATAAATAACTTGAAATTTCTGGTGTATAACCAGGTTTGATGTACAAAAATATTACTCCTAAAGCCATAGATAATGATAAAAGCATTCCTATAATAGAATTTTCATGTATTTTTTGTTTTTTGCTTATTAAATAAATAATAGAGGCAAATATAGAAGCGGTAATTATACCAACAATATTTAAATTCCATCCCATCAAAATTGCAAAAGCAATTCCACCAAATGAAGCGTGAGCAGCTCCATCTCCAATGAATTCCATCTTTTTCAAAACTATAAGATTTGATAATAATGCACAACTTATTCCAGAAAGTATACCAGTTAAAAGAGAATAGATTATAAAATCATATTGAAATATCTCAATCATTTCTATCTACCACCTTAACTGATTCATCAACATGTACAAGTAATTCAAGATCTTCTGAATATATTTTTTTCAATTCCTCAGCTGTCATTTCTTTTGTATCTTTATGACAATGTAAATTTTTGTTTAAGCACATTATTTTAGTTGTTTCTTTAAAAACCATAGACAAATCATGACTTACCATTATTATGGTTATATTTTTTTCATTATTTAATTTTTTTAATAATGAATAAAACAAATTTTGTCCTTGTTTATCCACACCTGCTTCAGGTTCATCTAATATGAGGATACTTGGTTCGGAAGCTAAAGCACGTGCAAGTGCAAGTCTTTGATATTCTCCTCCAGATAATTTGCCAACTTTTCTATCATATAAATAGTCTATTTCAAGTATTTTCATAAGTTTTTTTACTTTTTCATAATCTTCTTTTTTATACCTTTTAAAAATACCTCTTTTTTTATACATTCCCAACAATACAATTTCGTATGCCTTTATTGGAAAATCCCTTTCAAATTCATCATGTTGGGCAACATAACCTATTTTTCCAGATATTTTTATATCTCCCTCATAATCTTCTATTTCATTCAATAATATTTTTATAAGAGTTGATTTACCAGCTCCATTTGGTCCTATAATCCCTACAAAATCACCTTTATATATATTAAAATTAATGTCTTTTAATATTTCTGTGTTTTCAACTTTATAGTTAAGATTATTCACATTTATCATAATATCTTTCATGTATAATTCTCCTATCAATTTCTACAATCTTGACATATTCCTTCAAAATAAAGCGTATGATTTAATATCTCAAATTTTAAATTTTCTTTAATATATTGAGAAATCTTATCTTCATAACATAAATCAAATTTTTCAAATTTTTTACATTTTACACAATATATAAAATGAAAATGTCCTTCTCCAGAATAAAAATACTTTACTTTATCAGAAAAAACTATAGATTTCAATGCACTATTTTTTTCAAAAAAATTTAAATTTCTGTATATCGTTGATAAATCATATTCTTTTTTCAATAGTTCAAATAATTGTTCAGCACTCAATGGATAATTTGAATTTTTAAATATTTCTAAAATATCTCTTCTCGCTTTTGTTAGCTTCATAGAATCACCTTCTTTTTTAAATGAGAAAAAGGGGGCTTAAAAAAAAGGCCCCAAAATCCATTCCAAATTACTAAAATATCCTATTATTTATTTAAGAATTTATATATGGCATCAAAATTATATTCATATAAATCCATTATACTATTATAAGAAGTATTTCCTAATGGATCTAAAATACCAATATCAATTCCAAGCATGGCAGCTATTTTTTTTGCTGCAACATCACTTAGTTGAGGCTCTATGAATATCACTTTTACATTATTTTCTTTTGCTTGTTTTATCGTATCTTTCATTTGAGATAATGATGGATCTATACCTGGTGATGTTTGTATGACTCCGCCTGTTTTTATGTTATATCTTTTTGTAAAATATGGATAAGCATTATGAAAAACCATTATCGAACTTTCAGTATTTTTCATTTTATAAATAAACTCTTTATCCATTTTATCAAATTTCTCTACAAAATTTCTAGCATTTTCTTCATATATTTCTTCATTATCTGGATTAATTTCTGATAATGTTTCAACTATTTGTGGTAAAACATAATCTCTTATTATCAAAGTATCAAGCCAAACATGAGGGTTAACTCCGTGATGATGGTGTTCATGTTCATCTTCTTCATCATGATCATGTGATGCTTTGGATGAATTTATTAAAAGATAATGTGGTATTTTTTTCCCAAATTCAATAGTTTCTATACCTTTATTTTTTAAATTGTCCAAAAGTTTGTCTATAAAAACTTCAGCACCAAGGCCATTATAAAATACAACATCTGAATCATATATATTTTTTAAATCATTTGGACTTAAAGAATATGTATGCGGACTTTTTCCAACAGGAATTATAAGATTTACAGTATCCTCTTCAGCAACTATATCTTTTAACAACAGATAATAAGGATTCATAGATACTGATATTTTTACCGCATATCCAGAACTAAATATAAATACAAATAATAAAATTGATAATATAAATTTTTTCATTTTAACCTCCTAAAATTTAAATGCAAATAATTTGCATTTAAGAATCATTTGCATATATAATAACATCTATTTTTTAATTTAATGTTAAATTTTATATACTTTTTTGTTGTATACTATATAGAGGTCTAATTTTTATAAATAAACCTATTTAATAACTTCTATTAAGATATATTAAGGACTATTCAGAGATATTCAGATTTGACATGTTGTATCAAATGATAATATAATTGAACTCGAATAGTTCACTGAGGGTGATAATGTGAACGAATATAAAATAAAAAAAGTATTCAACAATAATGTTGTACTTGTTGAAAAAAATGATGAAGATTTTATTTTGATAGGTAAAGGTATAGGTTTTGCAAGACAAAAAGGTTCTTATGTAAAAAACGTCGATACTGTTGAGCATATATTTATATCTACTGAGAAATCTGATTTGATTAAAAACAAAGATATTTTATCTGATATAGATCCAAAAATTGCTTTAATAACAGAAAAAATACTTAACTTGGCGTCAAAAAAACTCGATATGAAATTTAAAGTTGACACTCATCTCGGAATGATAGATCATATAAACTTTGCAATTAGAAGACTTAAAGAAGGCATATCATTAAGAAATCCTTTTTTAGAAGAAACAAAATTTTTATTTCCAATTGAGTTTGAGATAGCAAAAGAATGTTTGAATATTTTGAAAAGAGAAACAGGTATAAATATTCCAGATGATGAAGCAGGTTTTATAGCTTTGCATTTGAATTCTGCCAAAGAATCTAAATCAAAAAAAGATTTGATAAAACTAAATCAAATAGTTAATAAGATTGAAAAACTCTTATCCAATAAAAATATAGATGTTTTGAACCATCCTTTTGATTTCAAAAGATTTATAGACCATATAAAAGATTGCATAAAAAGAAATAATGATAAAAAAAATATTTCTAATCCTCTGCTCAAAGATATTTTAAATAAAATGAGTGAAGAGTATGAAATATCAAAAGAAATAAACAATATAATATTTGAAGAGTTAAACATAAGTTTATCCGATGATGAATTAGGTTTTATAGCTGTTCATGTATATAAACTAAAAAATTTATAATATAAATATTTTGCGTGTTACTGATGAGATCAGGCACCAGCTAAATAAAAGCACTTATTAGTGTTTTATTTGGTTGATGCCTGATTTTTTATTTAGGGGGAGTGATTATGTTATTTTCAGAAAATATACAAAAAATAATATCTTCTTTAGGTGGAAAATCTAATATTCTTGATTTAGATTCATGTTATACAAGACTTAGAGTCAAACTATTGAATAATGATATTGTAAATAGAGAAACTCTTTTAAAAAATGGTGCAAAAGAAGTATTTTTTAAAAATGATGGTGTTCAAATAGTTTTTGGTATAAATTCAAAGATAATAAAAGATGAAATATTAATAACAAATGAAAATAAAAGTATCATAAAAGATAACTTGAATGAAATTCTTTCATTAAAATCACCTTGCAGAGGTAGATTGATTAATATTTGCGATGTAGATGATGATGTTTTTTCAAGGAAACTTGCCGGTGATGGATTTGCAATATTTCCAGATTCAAATAATGTATATTCTCCTGTAAATGGAAGAGTTAAGAGTATATTTGATTCAAAGCATGCTATTGTAATAGAAACTGATTTCGGAAAAGACATTTTGGTTCATATTGGCATAAATACAGTACATTTAAAAGGAGAAGGCTTAGATCTTTATATTTCAGAAAATGATGTTATAAAAGAAGGAGATCTAATGGCTAAACTCGATTTAAATTTTTTTAAATCTAAGGGTATTTCTCCAGTAACTATGGTTTTAATAACAGATACTGAGTGTATTGAGGATATGGATTATACTGAAAAATTGATTGTTAATAAAAATGATTTAGTCATAAAAATTAAATTTAAGGAGGAGTTTTTAAATGGAAAAAACTTTAAAAATTAAAAACAAGACAGGATTACATGCAAGACCAGCAGCATTATTCTCACAAAAGGCAGCTTCTTTTAATTGTGATATCAAATTAGAGGCTAATGGAAAATCTATAAATGCAAAATCAATTCTTTCAGTTTTATCTTTAGGTGTAACTCAAGGAACTGAAATAAAATTAATCGCTAATGGAGCAGATGAAAATGAAGCTATTTCAGCTTTAACTGATTTAATTAATTCTTTTGAAGATTGAGGTGTTTTTTATGTTAAATTTAAAAGGACTTGGTGTTTCTGAAGGAATAGCTATTTCAAAGTCTTTTATATATAAAAAAACAGAAATTATTATAGAAAAAAAGAATATATCGAATACTGATGAAGAAATTAAAAGATTTGAAAAGTCTGTAGATATTTCTAAAAAACAATTGGATGAATTATACGAAAAAACAAAAAAAGATATTGGTGAAGATGAAGCTGAAATATTTTCAGCTCATAAGATGTTCTTAAATGATCCAGAATTCATTTCAAATATAAAAGAACAAATTAATACTGGTATTAATTCAGAATTTGCAATAAAAACAGTTAGAGATATTTTAATACAAAATTTTAGTCTTATAGATGATGAATATATTAAAGAAAGAATAGTAGATATTCAAGATGTATCAGATAGAATGTTAAGAAATCTTCTTGGTATAAAAGATCCTAATCTTTCTAATATTTCAGAAGATTGTATAATAATTGCTTATGATTTAACTCCTTCTGATACTGCATCTATGAATAAAGACAAGGTAAAAGGTTTTGTCACTCAAGTAGGCGGTAAAACTTCACATACATCAATAATTGCAAAAACAATGGGTATTCCGGCAGTTGTTGGAATAGATTCTATATTTGAAAAAATAGATGATAATGTAGAAATAATTGTTGACGGAGATTCTGGAGATGTTTTTGTTAATCCTGATGACAGAACAATTTCAGAATATAGTTTGATTTTAAAAGATTTTTTAAGAGAAAAAGAAGAATTAAAAAAATATATAAATAAAAAAACAATTACTAAAGATGGTGAATCTTTTAAAGTATTTGCAAATATAGCAAATCATAAAGATGTTGAATTTGTACTCGAAAATGATGCCGAAGGTGTAGGATTATTCAGAACAGAGTTTATTTATATGGATAGAAACTCTTTACCTGAAGAAGATGAACAATTCAAAATATATAAAAAAGTACTCGAAAGTATGCAAAATAAACCTGTAATTATAAGAACTTTAGATATAGGTGGAGATAAAGAAGTTAATTATCTTAATCTTCCAAAAGAAATGAATCCTTTCATGGGATACAGAGCAATAAGGATTTGTCTTGATAGAAAAGATATTTTTAAAACTCAATTGAGAGCTTTATTAAGAGCAAGTATATATGGAAAACTTGAAATAATGTTCCCTATGATCTCAAGTGTTGAAGAATTATTCGAGGCTAAAAAAATACTTGAAGAAGTTAAAAACGAATTAAAAGATGAACAAATAAAGTTTTCTGAAGATATTAAAGTTGGTATGATGATCGAAGTTCCATCAGCTGCAATTTTAAGCGATATCTTTGCAAAGCATGTTGATTTCTTTAGTATAGGTACTAATGACTTGATTCAATACTTTACAGCGGTTGATAGAACTAATGACAAAGTTCAATCACTTTATGATCCTTACAATCCAGCAATAATAAGAATTTTAAATACAATAATAAGTAATGCTCATAAAAATAATATCTCTGTAGGAATGTGTGGGGAATTAGCATCAGATCCAAGTTTCACAAGATTATTATGTGGATTTGGACTTAATGAATTTTCCGTTAATCCTGCAAGTGTATTAAAAACAAGAAAGAATATTTGTGAAAGTAATAATTCAGAAAATATAAAACTTGCAAAAGATATACTAAATTATGAAAGTTCCGATCCAATTCAAAGACTTCTTAGTTAATCAATAAAACCATCTTAGATTTTTCTAAGATGGTTTTATACGAGTATGGAATTTTTTAAAGTATTATAAAATTATGGCTTCTTAATTATACTTCTCTTAAAATCTCCCAAAATATATAATCATCAAATATACTCTTTAAACTTTAAAGGAGTTAAAAAAATGATAAGAAAAGCAATCAAAGATGATATCTCTAAAATAGTTAATATAATGAAAGATGTTGTCAATAAAATGATCTCTGAAGGAAATCCACAATGGGATAGTTCTTATCCCACCAAAGATATTTATTTAAAAGATATAGAAAATGAAGATTTATATGTATTTATAAAGGGAGATCAGATTGTTGCTGCTGCATGTATAAATCAAATACAAGCTGAAGAATATAAAAATATTAAATGGAAAATATCCTCTGATAATTCTTTTGTAATTCATAGAATAATTATAGATCCAAATTTTCAAAATCAAGGAATAGCTGTTGATTTCATGAAATTTGCCGAAAAATTAGCTATAAAATCAAATGTATTTTCTATAAGGATTGATACATTTTCAATGAATAAAAAAGCACAGAATTTATTTAAAAAACTTGGATACTTTGAAGTTGGAAAAGTTTATTTTAGAAATAAAAAAGAACCTTTTATTTGTTTTGAAAAGAATATCATTTAGTTTCAGTATTTATAAAATATATCAATAATTAATATTATTAATATTTTCCTTAAACAGATTAATTGGTATACTTTAATTGTATAGTTTAAGGAGGTTATTTATATGAAAAGTGCTATTCTTATCGGTGCCGGACAAAGGGGTATACATGCTTATGGTGCTTATGCTATTGAAAAAAAAGAAAAATTAAAATTTATTGCAGTTGCTGAACCTGATGAATTTAAAAGAGAATATTTTAAAAAATTACATAATATAGATGAAAATTATAGTGTAAAAGATTGGAAAAATTTGATTAAATTTGGTAAAATAGCCGATTTTGTAGTAATTTCTACTATGGATAAACTTCACAAAGAACCTGCTTTAGAATTTTTAAAACTTGGTTATGATATTCTAATAGAAAAGCCCGTTTCTACAAATATAGAAGATTCTGTAGAAATTATAAAAAAAGCTAAAGAATTAAAACGTTTTATAATGCCATGTTATGTTTTAAGATTCTCAGAGTTTTATTCTGAAATAAAAAATCTTATAAAAAATAATAAAATAGGAAAAATAATCTCAATTGAACAAAATGAAAATATTGGATATTTTCATATGGCTCATAGTTATGTTAGAGGAAGATGGAATAATTCTATTGAAACGGCATCTATAATTTTAACAAAAAGTTGTCATGATTTAGATATAATTCAATGGTTAATTGATAAACCATGTAAGTCTATATTTTCTTATGGAAATTTAAGTCTTTTTAATTCTATTAATAAACCTAACAACTCTTCTGATAAATGCTTAGAATGTTCAGTAGAAGAAGAATGTCCTTATTCGGCAAAGAAATTATATCTAAATATGGAATTAAAAGGATGGCCTGTTGATACAATAACTAATGATTTATCTTATGAAGGAAGGTTAAATGCATTAAAGAACACACAATATGGAACATGTGTTTATACATGTGATAACAATGTTTTAGATAATCAAACAGTTTTTATGGAATTTGAAGATGGTATAAATGTTGTATTTAAATTAAATGCATTTACTCATGATAAGACAAGAATAATAAAAATAAGTGGTTCACATGGAGAAATAATTGGAAATTTTGAAAAGAATATAATAGAAATATTTGATTTCATAAATGATACTAAAGAGATTATAAACATAAAACCAGAATATGTTTCTGCTCATAATGGTTCTGATTTTAAATTGATGGATTTTTTTATAAACTTCATTGATTCAAATAAAAATATAGATTATTTTAATTTGATTGAAAGTCATTTTATGGCTGAAGCAGCTGAAATTTCAAGAATTAATAAAAGTAATATAGACTATTTAAAATTTAAAAATTCTTTTATAAAATAGCTCCTTAAAGGAGCTATTTTTTATTTTTTTATATTTAAAAAATTATTTTTTTCTGAACTTTTATACGCCCAAACAGCTACTCTTAAAGCTTCAAGGCCATCTTTACCAGAAGTTAAAGGATTTTTATTGTTTGTTTTAACATTATTTATAAAATCTTTTATCAAAAGATAATCAAAATTATCTGCATAATTTTCATATTTTGTTCCAGAATTAAGATACTTTGTCACCTTGGGATCAAACACATCTAAATTTATTGTTCCTTTTGTTCCTACAATTCTTATTCTTACATCTCCCCAATAAGGATGATTATTTGGATATGACCAACTTGAATCTAATGTCATGAATGCTCCATTTTCAAGTTCCATCATCAAAAGGCCTGAATCTTCAACGTTTATATCATGATTTAATGTATTTTTTTTGCATGAAACACCTTTTATTTCTGTATTTAATACCCATCTTATAACATCAACGACATGAACTGTATGATCTATTACAGAACCTCCACCACTCAATTCTTTTTGTATAAACCATCCACCAGGCATTCTTCCATGATTAGTTGAACTTATTGATACTATTTCTCCAATTTCATCATTTTCAATTATTTTTTTTAGTTCAAATACTGATGGAGCATATCTTACAGGAAAAGCTATTTGTAATATTACATCATT
The DNA here is from genome assembly GCF_003148465.1 of Oceanotoga teriensis. NCBI lineage: Bacteria > Thermotogati > Thermotogota > Thermotogae > Petrotogales > Petrotogaceae > Oceanotoga > Oceanotoga teriensis. The sequence goes on along the minus strand of NZ_QGGI01000004.1, from coordinate 47,711 downwards.
TTCTTCACATACTTTTATCATCTCTTCAGCATCTTCTATATTTGTAGCTATTGGCTTTTCACATAATATATTTTTTTTCTGTTTTGCTGAAGCTATTGTATATTCTTTATGATATGAATTTTCTGAAGCTATTATAATAGAGTCTGATTCTTCTATTAATTTATTATAATCATCATATTTTTTTATATTTAATGTCTCTGATGCCTTCATAGCTTTTTCTTCATCTCTGTCAAAGACTCCAACAATTTCTACATCATTTAATTGTTTTAACTGATTTACATAAGAATATCCATGCATATGTGCTATTCCGAGTATACCTACTTTAATCATATTAATTCATCTCCTCAAAACAAATGGTTCTTTTTTCTTTGGCAGATTTATTTGCTGCTAAGGCTATTTTTAATGATTTTAATGCTTCTTCTCCACTTACTGGCGGTTCTTCATTGTTAATAACACTCAATAAAAATGCTTTTATTTCTTCCATATATGGATTTATATTTGAAGGGTTCATTCTTGTATATTGTTTGTTTTTTTGTATTCTAAATGTTAAACTCTTTTCAGAATCATAGTTTAACATTCCATCATCACCAAATATTTCATAATCAGTTTTGAAATTAATAGGCATATTTTCTGGTTCTGCCCAACTTCCTTCTACATGAGCTATTTTTCCATTTTTGAATTTTAATATTGCAGTTCCATGATCAAAATTTTTTATATTTCCATAAGATATTTTTGCACTTCTTGCTTCTATTGATTCTATTTCTCCAAATATTGTTCTTAGAAAATCAAAATCATGTATTGAAAGATCTACAAATACTCCTCCACTTTTTTCTAAATCATTAAACCAATTATCTATTCCATGAGATGGATATACACCACCTCTATAAAATCTCGCTATAGTAGCTTTTCCTATTTCATTGTTTTCTATTAACATTTTTGCTTTTTTATATTCAGGAAAAAATCTAACTACATGTCCTATCATGAGTTTTACATTATTTTCTTTACAAACATCTATTATTTCTTGTGCATCTTTTTCATTTAATGCTATTGGTTTTTCACAAAATATATTTTTACCTTTTTTTGCAGCTTTTATAGCTAAATCTTTATGTGTATAAGTAGGTGTACATAGATCTATAACATCTATTTCTTCATCATTTATTATTTCTTCAAATGTTGCTGTTGAAGTATTTAATTCTTTTTCACAAAAATCAGATTTTTCTTTTATAAAATCTGAAACATATTTTACATTAAAATCTACATCTTTTAGATTTTTATATGCGTTGGTATGAACTTTTCCCATCATACCACAACCTATTAATCCTATATTTAACATTTTTATTTCCTCCTAACTGCCTCTATGTCTAAAAAGTTTTCATCATTTAATTCTAATTCATTGAGAACTTTTTTAAAATAATCTCTTTTAGCCAATTGATAATTTGCATGAGAATCTGTTCCGTATGTTAGTTTTACACCATTTTCAATCATCAAATTTATGACTTCTAATCGTGGTGATTCTGACATTTCATGTATTTCAAGTGCAATTTCATTTTTGTTCATTTCTTTTGCCAAATCTTTATACCATTCTAATGAAAAATATTTTTTTGCAATTATTTTTTCATATTTTCTTCTATCTTCAAAATTACTTCCAGATTTCATAAATTTATTGACTGGAAGATATCCTTCAGCATGACCAAGTATTTGGAAATCATATTTTGTAACTGCATTTTCTAAATATTTTCTATATAAATTCCAATATTCTTTTTCTTCGAGTTCTTGAGGCATTTGATGTACACTACCTATTATATAATCAATCTCTGGAAGATTTTTTGGTTTAAGAAGTTCTAAATCATTGAATCCTATTTCGGCTCCTATTAAAGCTGTTATTCCAAATTTTTCTGCTTCTTCTTTTATTTTTAAAAAATGTGCATAATACTTTTCAGGATTTTCTTTTACTGTATAATTATGTCCTACTTCATAATGGTCGGTAACTCCAAAACATTTAAGACCTATTTCTTTTACTTTTTTCAATATGTCTTCAAAGCTTTGTGAACCATCTGAATAGAATGTGTGCATGTGTAAGTCGTATTTAGGGTTCATTTTATAAAATCATCTCCTCAATTAATACTCAATTCAAGATGTTCAAGTGTTTTATTAAGTATTATAGTTAAATCATAACCCTTAAGATTTTCTTTTTTTATTCCATTTTCATAAAAACTTATTATTGCATTGTTTTCTTCGAATGTTCCATGATATCCAAACTTTCTTATCTTTAACAAAATATTACTTATATTATTAGTGTAGCCTCTTTTTAAAGTGTAAGCAATATCACATAAGTGTTCATTTTTTAATTCTTTTAATTTTATTTGATCATATACTTCTGCAATATCTTCTATTTCATTTAAATCTTTTATTATATTCTTTTTTAATATTTTAGCTTTCTTACTTATTAAATATATCTGTACAGTAGGTTGTCTAATAATTATATAATCTAAGTTTTCAGGTATTTCATTTCCTGGTTCATAGAAATCTCCTTTAAATCCAAATTTTTCCATAAATTCTATTATAGAAAAATCGCTATGATTTTCAAATGAACTCATAGAATGGTCTGAATTTATTACTAATAAAAAATCTCCCCATTTTTTATTGAGATATTCATATAATCTTTCAAGTTCTGAATCTACTTTTTCTAATTCATTTATTCTTTTTTTACTCATGGCACCATATTTATGTCCAATAGAATCAACACTTTGATATATAGTGAATATTGCATCATAATTTTTTTGATCTAATTCTTTTATTATTGAATTTGTATTATTTTCTGGTTTTGATCCATCTATTTGTATGTATTTATCACATCTATTTTCAAGCATAAAATGTTGTACAGATAATGTTTTATATCCTTTTTCCATCAATATTTCTGATATTGTTGGAACTTTTATATCTCTCAATTTTCCTATAACTTTATTTTTTTCAAAATCATATACAGAATTTGAATATATGCCATGTTCAAATGGATACTTTCCAGTCAATATGGTTGTCATCATAGGTGTTGTTAGAGAAGGAAATGCTGTTTTTACATTTTTTATTGTATTTCCATTTTTTAATATTTCTTTTATAAATTTTGCATTAGATTTTTCAATTAAATCATTTCCAAGAGAATCTATAGTAACAAATAAAAGTTTTTTCAATTTTTTTTAACCCCCAATATGCTTATAATAGGGATATGATCTGATGCTTGAGAGGATATTGTCTTACAGTCATATATATTAAAATCTTTTTTTGTCGCAAGTATATAATCTATCTGCCTATTAGGATTTGTAGATGGTATTGTTTTTAATCGTTTATTTATTTCATGGTTTACAGATCCAAAATCATAAAACATCGCAGAAAGATTAGATTTTATTTCTTCATATTCAAGATTAAAATCTCCCGCTATTAAAACTGGCATATTTGAATTTATAGATCTTTTATATATTTCATTTAACTCTGATTTTACCTCTTTAATTCCTAAAAGACCTAAATGAGTACTTATAACCATTATTTCAACACCATTAACATCTATAATTAATCCAACAGCTCCTCTTTGCCAAGCTTTTTTTTGTTCTTCTGAGGTCAAATTAGTTGGTAAAGGAAGATCATATCCAAATTTTTCTTTTATTGGATATTTTGATAATATTGCATTTCCAAAATAATCTGTATTTTCTGTTAAATAAAAATAATAATCCATTCCAAATTTTTCAGCTATTATTTTTGTTTGTTCTTGCCCTTTTTGCTCTTTATATTCAAACCAATTTATTCTTTCTCTATAACCGACTTCTTGAAGCATTAATATATCTGGTGAATCTTTCTCTATAGTTTTTATTATATTTTCTAAATTTTGTACATTATCTGGATAACTTTTTCCACCTCTTATGTTATAAGTCATAACTTTTATTTTTATATCTTCTTTAAAAAATGTTATATCTTGAGCATTCATATAAAATCCTCCAAAAAGTATTATAAATAATATAAATACTTTATCTTTGATTTTCATTTCAATTCTACCTCAGCTATAACTGGAAGATGATCCGATGCATAAGAAGATACTGTGTATACATCTTTTATTTTAAAATCATCGTTTGAATAAAAAATAAAATCTATTTGAGGGCCTGGATTATCTGCTGGAATTGTGTTTAATTGTTTATCTATTGTATGATTTACAGATTTAAAATCTTTCATAAATTCAATAACTCCTGTTTGTAGATTAAAATATTCCACATTGAAATCTCCAGCTATTAATGTTGGAATATTATATTTTTTTGAAACTTCATAAGCTTCCATCAATTCTGTTTGAATTTCTTGTATTCCTCCAAGGCCTAAATGTAAGCTTACTATCATTACTTCTTGACCATTTACATCTATTATCATAGAAGCCGCTCCCCTTTGAACAGCTTTCATCCATTTTGGTTGTGGTAAATCATATCCAAATTTTTCTATTGGTTTAAATTTGCTTAAAACTGCTATTCCATAGTCTCTCTTACCTTCTGTAGCATAAAAATAATAGTCCATTCCAGTTTCTTTAGAAATTATCTTTGCTTGCCTTAAACCGTAGCTTCTTGCTCTTCCTTCATCTACTTCTTGAATCATTAATATATCTGGATCTTGATCTTTTATTACATCAATAACTCTTTGAAAATCTAATTTATCATCTACGCCAAGTCCATGTCTTATATTGTATGTCATCACTTTTAATGGAGTTGCAAAACTAATTGTAAATAAAGTTATTAAACTTATTAAAAATAATATTTTTTTCATTATTCCACCTCTAATGTTTTGAGAAGTACATCCTTGACATTTTCAAGATGCATTTGTTTTGGGAATATATCTTTAGAATTTCCATAGGTTAAAAATGGAACATATGTGCCTGTATGATCTGTATGATTCCATTTTATTGTTATATCACTTCCATCAACAGTAGAACTAAAAATAGACAATCCTCCTGTTTCATGATCGGCAAATATTATAAACAATGTTTCTTCAGGATTAAATTCTTTTGTTAAATAATTTACAATTTTTTGGAACATTAATAATTCACTTTTAACAGCTTCTGTATTATTTATATGAGAAGCATCATCTATTCTCCCAGCTTCAACAAACATAAAAAGAGGTTGATCGTCTTTTATTTTTTCTACTGTTTTCTCGACAACATCTATAAAAGGTAATTCTCCTGTTATTAATTCATTTTCAAAATTTTTATCTCCAGGGGCTACAAAAGCCATAAACCTTTCTTGATTTGAATCAAACAATAATTCATAATTATTACCATATACTTTATAACCATTTTCATTTATTTTTTTTAATTCAGAATCTTTTTTTGGTTTCATAGTAAAAGGATTTACTCCTAATTTTTCAAATCCTCCTGCTACAAAAAAATCCATAAAATTAGAAGAAACAAGATCTTTAGTAATTTTTTCTGTATCTCTTCTATGTGCATGTGCATAAATACCCGCTGGCGTTGCATCATAATATCTTGTATTTGTAATTAAACCAACCTTATAACCTTCTCTTTTTAATATTCTTCCAAGAGAATCTAAAGATTTTTGTTCTTTATCCATTCCAACATACTGTAATTTTGTTTTTTCTCCACAAAAAAAAGCTGTTGCAGCCGCACCAGAATCTGTTACCACATTATCAAGAGTATCATTTCTTACGAGAGAAGCAACTTGAAAGTTTTTTGTTGCTATCTCCAGATTATTTGCTTGACATAAAAGTTCAGATAATAACACATGATTATATCCCATGCCATCTCCCATTATTACAATAACATTTTTAGGTTTTGCATAAGATACTATCATTAAGCTTAATATTATTATTAAAGATAAAAATTTTTTCATTTAAAACACTATCCTTTCAAACCCGTCATTGTTATTCCTTTTATAAATTGTTTTTGTAAAAATAAATATAATATTATTATTGGTAATACAGCCATTGCAGCTGCAGTTATTTGAAGATGTACGAGATCTCCATATTGTTGGGTAAAATATTGTACCCCAAGTTGAACTGTTCTATGTTTATCTCCATTAACAACTAATAATGGCCATAGAAAAGCATTCCAAACACCCATGAATGAAAATATAGCTAATGCAGATAATACAGGTTTTATATTTGGAAGTATTATTTTTCTATATACCATCCATTCATTACATCCATCTATACGAGCTGCATCTAATAAATCATTCGGAATTCCTAATATGAATTGTCTCATTAAAAATGTTCCAAATATACTAACTATACCAGTTATTATTAAGGCTATATATGAATCTACCAATCCTAATGTATATATCATTATATATAATGGAATTATAGTTACAGGAAAAGGTATCATCATAGCACTAACCAATAATTTAAATATTTGATTTTTTCCTTTAAACTGATATTTTGCAAATGCAAATCCAGCTGTTGATGAAGTAAATAATACTAAAATAACTGATACAGTTGTTACTAAAAGTGAATTTAAATAATATTTAAAAAAGGGTACTGTTGTTAATACCTCTTTATAATTGTCTAAGGTAAAATGTTTTGGAAAAAATTTGGGTGGAAATGTCATTAATTCATTCTGTGGTTTAAATGTTGAGAGTATCATCCATATAAATGGCATTATCATAACAACAGCAAATAATGATAAAACTACATAACATATGATATAAAATAATCTTTCACTTTTTTTCTTGGATCTCATAATCAATCCTCCTTGAGAAGCTTGGTGACTCTCATTTGAATGAGTGTTATAGTTAATATAATAGCAAAAAGTATCAATGACATTGCACTTGCATATCCCATTTGAAGTCTGCTAAAACCATATTCCCATATATAATAAACTGCTGTTTTTGTATCAGCATTACCACCAGTCATCATATATATTTCAGAGAATACTTGTATAGCACCTATAGTAGATGTTATAAATATTAATATTAAAGATGGTTTTACTTGAGGAATTATTATTTTCCAAAATTTTTGCCATCTCGTTGCTCCATCTATTTCTGATGCTTCAAGAATAGCTTCTGGTATATCATTTAATCCAGAAAGGAATATTATAATATCATAACCAAGTCCTCTCCAAATAGAAACAGCTGCAACAGCCCATATAGCTATTGATGGATCTCCAAGCCAATCTACAGGTTTCATTCCAAATAATCCTATAATATAATTTGCAAGTCCATAGTATGGATGATATATCCAATTCCATATAACACTTACTGCAACTACGGATGTAACTGTAGGTAAAAAATACACTACTCTAAAAAAACCTTTGAATTTAGGTAAAGAATATATAAGATATGCAAATAAAAATGATATTATTATTTTTGTTGGTATAACTGCCAATGCATACTTAAAACTTATCCATAAGGAATTTAAAAAATATTCATCTGTAAAAGCTTTTACAAAGTTATCTAATCCTATAAAAGGTTTATTTGGAATTAATATATTCCATTTTCTAAAACTTATTATCACAGCAAATATTGCTGGGAAAAATGTTAAGAAACTTACTCCAAATACCATAGGTGTTATGAACATATATGGTATTGTTTGTTTTTTAGAAAATAATTTAAAAGAATATATTATTAAAAATATACTTCCAATCAATAAAAAATACCAACCAAAATTTGCTTTTTCAAAAAAGTTCAAAACAAATTTCGCTCTATATGCATATTTCCATTGTTTTACAAGAAATGGTAAATACATTACAAAAAACAATTGTAAAAAAGATACTATCATTATTAATTTTCTTTTTTTTGTAAAATTAATAATGATATTTGCTATTATTAAAGCTAAAAACACATAGATAAAAGAAAGTCCCAAGAAATTAAAATCTTTTAGAAACATTATTTTTTTATCTGCAATAATTGGTAAAAACATACCTATAAAAGTTATAAGAATACCTGGGATATATAATATATTAAGATTTTTATTGAATAATTTCATTGTATACCTCCATATAATAGCCCCTTATGGGGCCATTATTTAAAATTGTGAGAATGTTTCATCTAAATAAATATTTATTTGTTCTACAACTTTTTCTGCTGCTTCTTTAACAGGTACTCCCTTATTTAATATTTCATTATAGCCTACTTCTCTCATCATGCCAGCAGGGTTTGCCCAACCTTTTGAGAATGTTGGTTCTGCATAACTCAAAGAATCGAGTATAGGTCCAAATAATTCATCATTTTTATATTTAGGATCATTTATAACTGATTTTAATGAAGGTAATTCTCCTGTTTGTTCAAGCCATAATTTTTGAGAATCTTCTGAAGTTATAAATTTCAACCATTTTGCCGCTGCTTCTGATTCTTGACAATCATCCATTATAACTAATGACCAACTTGTTAATGAAGTTATTCTTTTTCCTGTTGTTGGATTTTTAGGTATTGGAGCTGTTTTAAAAATGAGATCTGGATGTCCTCCAACTTTAAAAGAACCTACCATAGCACCATGTCCAAAAACCATAGCTTCTTTTATTTGTCTAAATCCTGTCCATCTTGAACCAAATTTTGGTGTATATACTTTGTCTTCTTCTATCGCTTTTCTAAAAAATTCGTATGTATCTATCTGAGCTTGTTCAAGTTTTATTTGTTTTTTATCTCCATCTGCCCAAAATGTTGCTCCTGCTGAACGCATAAAACTTTCTAAAACCGGATGATAACCTGCAATTCCCCATCCACTTTCTATCATCTTATCATTTTCCCAAACTGTTGTTTTTTTTGCAAAATCTATCAATTCATTCCAATCTTCTGGAGCTTTATCAGGATCTAATCCTGCTTTTTCAAAAAGATATGGATTATAAAATAAAACTATTGTTTGAATATCTGTAGGTAAGCCATATACTTCATCATCAATTATCAAATTTTTTACAGCTGGCTCTATATTTTTTTCTAACATTTCTTTAGATGAAACTATATCTTCTGGAAATGGTTGAATTATTTGATAATTATAAAATTCCTCTATTGCTTCTGCTGGTATTTGTGCCACATCAGGTCCACTACCAGCTGCAATAGCTGCGAGTAATTTTGTTTTATATTCCGAATATGGAATAGATTGTATAACTATTTCTACATCTGGATTTTCTTTCATAAATTCTTCAGACATTTCATATATTATTTCTGCTCTCTTAGGTGAATGATGCATCCAATGAACTAATGTAGTTTTTGAAAAGGCTATACTCATTAAAGTTATAGCTAAAAATACTGTCAATATTTTTTTCATGCTACTACCCCCTTGTCTATATTTCGCCTATAAGGCTTGTTAAAGATACTGCCAATGGTATTTGTTTTATTTCATTTTCTGTAAAAATCATAGGTAATATTTTATTATTTCTAGATGAATATTCATTTATTTTGTCTTTTAAAAATTTATATGAGTTACCTCTAAAAAATGGATTTATAGTATTTAAAATAATATTATCTATGCATAATAAATCAGTCACATTTGTTATAGCATTTGCTAATTTTTCAAGAAGTTCTTCATACATTGTCACATATATTTCAGTAAATCTTTCATTATATAAATCACTTAGAGTATCTAAAAAAACATTTTTTTCAAGATTCAAATAAGTTTTTGGTAATATATTTTTATAATATTCTTTTAAATATCCCTCACTAAAAAAAGCTGAAATACATCCATTCTTTCCACACCAACATTTTGGTCCTTTTGGATCTACCTGAAAATGGCCAAATTCTCCTTCTCCGCCTTTTTCTCCTCTTATTAACTTATTGTTTATTATAAAAGAAGCACCAAATCCTTTATCTATATAAAAAGTGCTTTTGAAAGTAGCTGAATCGAATAATATTTTCGTTATTAAAGAAGCATTTACATCATTTTCGATTTGAAATAATATAGGCCAATCATTTATAAAATTTTTAAAAGAAATTTCTTGTTTTTTTGCAAAAAAACTTTTTCTTATCGTATAATCTTTTTTATTTACATATCCAGGAGTTACTATACTAAAAGCCATTATATTTTCAAATTTTTCTCCAAGTTTTTCTTTTAAATGGTTTGGAATATTATTTATTGATTTTATTATGTCTATACTTTTTATATCTATTTTTTCTGAATATTTGATCTCTCCATTCAAATTTCCAACAACAAGATTATAATGATTAGATCTAATCATTATTCCAGATACAAGTATTTTTTTGTCATTAACTAAAAGGAGCTTTTGAGGTCTTCCTTTAGAATTAGTTGGAATTAATTCGCCTTCTTTTACAAACTTATAATCAAGAAGTTTGTTAACAGCTCTTGATATAGTAGCTTTACTTATTTTCAAACTATCTTTTATATCTGTTTGAGAAATTCCAAATTTTTTATTCCAAATTGTATGTAAAACTAATTTTTCTTTTTCACTTAACTCTATCAATTAAAAACCTCCTGACAAATCTCCTTCATAAATATCATAAAATCCAGGACCATTAGATCTATCTTTTGTTGTGAAATAAATTTTATTTTCATATACAGACATAGCTCTATCATCATAAAATGAATTTATATCTCTTGATAAATGTTTTATTTCATCTTTTTGTTTCAAATAAACATATATATCATAACCACCTAATGCATCACTTCTTGCAGAATCAAAATAAATATTTTCAGATTCATCAACAAATACCGACCATTGATTTCCTTCATCATTTAATTTTGATACATTAACTGGTGTACACCATTTCCCATTTTTCTTTTCAGATTTCCATATATCTCTTCCACCTTTTGATTTTGAACCTTCATATTCTCCGGCAGATGTAAAATAAGCTAAAGTTTCATCTTGATTTACCCAAATATCCCATTCTTGAGCTTTAGTATTAAGTTCATTTACTGTTTGAACATTTTTCCAAATATTTTTATTTTCATCAAATTCAGCTCTATAAAAGTCATAATTTGTATCAGAATCTGTATATCTTGCGAAATACATTATTTTTTTACCATTATTAATTATTACATGTGGATTTATTTCATTAGCTGATGTATTAACTTCACCATTCACTTTTTTAGGATTATTCCATTTTCCATTTTCAAATTGACTTTCGTATATATCATAATTATTTGCAACAAAATATAAAGTATTTCCAATTCTTTGGGGCATTCTCTCAAGTTTTGTAGTACATATGTTTAAAGGTTTAACATTTACTTTTGAAAAAATTGTGATTGTTGATAATAAAAGCATTAAAAAAATTAAATTTTTCTTCATAAAATCTCTCCTATTATTTTATATTTTGTTTCTTTATGAAAATATTTGTTTAATTGTAAAGCCCGTTTAAACGGGCCTACAATTAAAATGACCACTTAAATTTAACTTGGATCATAGGTTCTTTGTCTTCAGCATTTTTATTTTCAAAGGTGAGTTTAGCTTGTAAATTGATATTATTAGTTATATCATATTCAACCCAATAAGCAGTTTTCCAATGTTTATCAAGCTCATCTAAAAATCCATCTTTATTAGTATCTCCACTTTTATATATAATATTTGCAACAGCTTTTAGACTATTATCATTTTTATATTCTATTTCTCCGAGATACACCGGATTTTTCATATCTGTAATATCTGTTTCTAATATAAATCCAAAATCCATAAAATTTATTCTTCCTGAAAATAATACAGAAGTTATAGTTCCCTCTTTTGTCGTTTTATTGTATAGATTGTATCCAAAAGCATTCGAAATCTGTATATCTCCAAATTTTACTCTATTTCTTGTTGAAATTTTTCCTTGTATTTTATCTTCATCATTTTTTTTGATATTTTCTAAATAAAGACTTGATTTTATATCTTTATATTCTGCATTAAATAAAAATGATGCTATCAAAGGTGATGAAGGATTTGTAACTGTATAAAATGTTCCATATTTTGTATTTAATCCCATTCCAAGATCTTTTTGAATACTTACAAAAGTATCTCCACCATGTTTCATTTCTTCAGAAAGCGAATAATTTCCAAGTTGAAATGTAAAATCTCTATATCTTTTTCTACCAAAAAATATGTCGAGATCTTTTATAGAATAAATTCCATAAAGTTGATCAAAATAAAATTGATTTGGTCCTATAGATCCACCTTTATCTTGATTTGTTAAATAAAATCTCGCATAATAATCATCACTTTGTGCTGTTAAACCAACTCTATCAAGCCAAAGTCCCACATCTGAACTCAAACCTGAAGATGGTCTAAAATTATAGAATATCTCTGTAGTCCCTGATATGTCTACATTTGAAAAACTCATTATAGATATCAATAGTATCAATATTAGCATTATTTTTTTCATTTATTTTTCAACTCCTGATTTAAAATTGTACACTATAAATGGAATAAGCTCCCGATGCAGATGATACAAAGTATAATTTATCATTCATATAAAATGATTCTCTTTCATTTTTATCTGTTATATTTAAAGGTATTTTATATGCACTAAATACTTCATTAGTTTTATAAACCACAAAAATATCTGAATCATCCATTATGAATTTATTATCATTTATTTTAAATATATTTCTTATAGTTTTTGTATATGCTGTATTTAATTCTTCATTTAAGGAAACTTTCCAATTGTTATTTTCTTTAATACCTTTCCAAACACTTCTTCTATTTCCAGAATCAACACCAGAAAATGGTCCATAAGAAGTTAAATAAACTTCATCTTCATTTTCATTAACCCAAATATCCCATTCCTCATTTGAAGAAGATAAAGAATCTATTTTTTCAATACTTAAAACTTTATTGTTTTCAAAGTTATATTCTGCAATATATACATCATATTTTGTGCTTTCATTGTTTTTTAAAAAATAAATATTATAATTTTCACCATTTTTAATAACAGCTGGAGATATAATATTTTTACCATCTTCATTTATTTCAGAAGGTAATTTTAAAGGAGATGTCCATGATTCATCAGAATTTTTTTGAATTACATAAAGATTATATCCTCCGCTTGTATGAATAAAAAACATTTTATCTTCTAAAAACCATGGCATTCTAACATAACCAGAACTAAATTTAGAATTAATAGATTTCATTATGTTTGTTTCTTCAAGAGCTGTAAAAGTACCTTCTGTAAAAAATTCTACTGTATCTGTTTCAACCTTTTTATCATCTTTTAAAGCTATTATTTTTAATTGATATTTTGTAGCTTCTTTTAATTCCAAAGCATATGTTTTTGCTTTAGTTTCTTCAATTATTTTAAAAGTTTCATTTCCTTCTTTAAGCATAACTTGATATTTATCAACTTCTGTTGAATTCCATGAAATCTCTCTATTTACTGGAACTCCCATCTCTCCATCAGAAATAAAATCATTCGAAACTTGTATTCTCAATCCCGACATATCTTGACCATTTGTTGGTGTCTTTGTACAACCAACCAGTAAAATCAAGAGAACTATTAAAGGTATAAGTAATTTTTTCATTAAGAAAATCCCCCTTTTATTTATATAATATTTTTGAGTATTAGGTATAAACTTAATCCTGCAAATATAAAATATTCATAATTTATATTTGATGAAATTTTTTCTTCTGTTTTTTCTATATGAATTTCTTCAGGGTTTATATTATGAATAAATAAATCATATCCCCCTTGTCCATCATCTCTTGATTTTCCTGTAAATATCATTAAATCTTTATTTCTGAAAAAACTTCTTTCATCTTTATCTGAATTAATATTTCTATCTAAATGATTTATTTTTTTTGTATTCAATGAATATGAATATATATCATACCCTCCAAAAGAATCATCTCTTTTAGAAGAAAAATATAATTCATTTTTATCTAAATAATAGAAAACATCCCATTCATCAAAAGATGTATTTATTTCTTTTAAATTTATAGGGTTTATCCATTTTCCATTTTTAAATTCAAACATCCAAATATCTCTTCCACCAACATTCGATAAATTATTATAAATACCTTTAGTTGTTACAAAAGCTTTTTTATGATCTGGACTAACACTAATTCCCCATTCTTGTTCTGATGTTGAAAGCTCTTCAACTTTAGATACATTTATCCATTCTTCTGTATTTTCATTGTATTCTGCTTTATAAACATCATAATCTGTTACAGGAGTATACCTTGTAAAATACATTATTTTTTTTCCTTCTAATAATAAAACATTTGGATATAATTCATTTTGTTCTGTATTTATATCTCCTTTTATTTTTCTTGGCATTGAAAACTGTCCATTTATATATTTGCTCACTCTTATATCATGATTTTGATCAACAAAATATAGTTCATCTTCAAACATAAAAGGCATTCTTTCTGCACCCTTTGTAGAAATATTAATAGATCTAACCTCTAACTGTGAAAATCCTATTAACCCTATTAATATCAATAAGAATATGCTAAATAATTTCTTCAAGATTTATCCCTCCAAAAATTTTTTTCACCATTTCAGCTTAAGTTTAACATTATTTTATATCAAGTGAAATATTAATTATAGACAATTATAGACATGTATTAATGTTTAGACTTAAATTACTATGATATAAAATATTCTCAAATAGCGTAACAATAATTTTATTTTGTTTCATGATAAAACTTCTTTAAAATACTTTATAATAAAGGATTTTAGTTTTTATGTTTTTTTAATAAGTTTTATTAAGAAGGATTAATTTTTTTTATTTTTCCTTAACAATTCTAAAGATATCTATAATAAAGATTAAAATAAAAATGTATTTTCATTCTTTTTTTCTTTATGAAACTTATTAGAAAATTTAAAACAAAAAGCTGGAGCAAATTCTCCAGCTTTTCGTTTGTTTCTTAATTTATTTCTATTATATTGGTAGCTATTTTTTCCATAAAATATTTATCATGTTCTATAATGATCATGGTTGGATTTGATTCTAAGATTGCTTCTTCTATTTTTTCTCTTATTATTATATCTAAATAATTCATGGGCTCATCCCAAATATAAAGTCCACTTGGTTCTACTATACTTCTTGCAATTTCTATTTTCTTTTTTTCTCCATCAGAAAATGTTTCTAAATTTTTATTCCATATATTTCCTCTTAAATTAAAACAAGCTATTATATCTCTATACCTTTGTTCATCTAATTTTTCTTTTTCTAAATTTTCTTTTATTGTTCCGTTTTTCCATTTTGGTATTTGCGATGCATAGTTTATTTTTATATGAGCCGGAATTATTATCTGACCTTCATAATCAATTTTATTTAATATAGCATTTATTATAGATGTTTTTCCACTTCCATTTTCACCTTTTATAAATAATCTTTGACCTTTATAAAGATTTAAATTAAAGTCTCGAATTATATATTTTTCACCATATTTTATTTTTAAATCTCTTATTTCTAATATATTATTTGGAACTTTTTCATCCACAAATATTTTTAAATCATAATCTTTTTCTTCATTTTTTAATAATTTATTTTTTTCTTCTATACTTTTTTCTATTTTTTGCTCAAAAACCATAGCTTGCTTCATAAGCCTTTTAGATTGTGCTCCTATATAACCTTTATCCGTATGAGCAGCTTTTTCTTTTTCTTTTTTAGATGACCATTTTCTACTTCTTTTAGAAGCTTCATCTAAAAGATTTATTTGTTTTTTCAATTTTTCATTCGTTTTTCTTTCATAATTTTTTTGAAGTTCAAAATTATATTCCCATTCAGTATAATTAGTTTTATATACTTTTATATCTGATTTATTTATGGCTATTATATGATCTATACATTTATCTAAAAAATATCTATCATGAGACACTATAATAAATCCTTTTTTTCTATTCAAATACTCAGCTAATATTTCCCTTCCTTTTAAATCTAAATGATTCGTTGGTTCATCAATAAGTGGAAAATATCCATTTTTCAAAAAAAGTATTATTATCATTACCCTCGTAAGCTCACCACCACTCAATGTAGCTTTCTTTCTATAAAGAATATCTGAATTCATATTCATATCATATAATTCTTTTTCTATTAATCCATCTATTTCATATCCATTATTATGCATATACATATTATGAATTTCATCATATCTTTCAATATTATTTATAGTTGGATTTTTTAAAAGTTCATCCATTAAATTTTCCCATTTTTGAAATGGTGCTATATTATTTTTTATAAAGTCTTTTACATTTTTATATTCTTCAGTTTTAAATGGAAAATATGATATTTTTTCATCTAAACTTATGCTTCCCATTAAAGGTTTTAACTTTTTTTGTATCAAATTTAATAATGTACTTTTTCCTCTTCCATTTCTACCAATCAATCCTGTTTTCCATGAAGTATCTATATTAAGATTGAGATTTTCAAATACTTCTTTATATGGGTTATTATAATAGAAAGTCATATTTTTAATACTTATTATTGATATAAATATCACTCCTTCATATTTAATATTTTAATTAATTTTTTCAATATTTATATGAATATTCATTTTTTCACCTCCTAAAAAAATAAGGAGAGTCTTTTAAAGACTCTCCTTATTTTAAAATTAATAATAATTTAATTAACAAAGCCATGGTATTAACCATGGCTCAATTTTTTATTGGTATACTCGTATTATTTGAATTTTAAATAAACAACAAAAAGCTATAGAGCCTGGTATTCTTAGTTATATTAAAATGATTGATTTTAAAATTTATTTTTTTCATCTTAATGAATACCTCCCTTTAACAGCTTTTATATCTAAATATTATAATAATTTTCTTTCATTTTGTTTTCTTAAGAGTTAATTAAAAGTTAACCATAAAATACATTAAATTAATAATCGTTATTTTTTTAATAATTTTTAAATGTTATAATTTTAATAACATGATATTTTTTGGAGGATTTTATGAATTTTTCTAATATTTTTAACCAAATCTTTGTATTATTTTTTCTAATCCTTATAGGATATGTTTCAAGAAAAATCAATGTTTTTAATGATAGTGGAACAAAAGGACTTTCCGATTTAGTTTTAAAAATCACTTTACCCGCTATGATCATTCAAAGCATGCAAAAAGAATTTTCTCCTGAACTTTTAGGAAAAGTTTTTCAAATTGTTATAATTTCAACTGTTGTATATTTAGTTTCTTTTATAATATCATTATTTTTTCCAAAACTAATCGGTTCTTCAAAAGACGAACTCGGAGCATATAAGTTTGCACTCGTCTTTTCAAATGTAGGTTTTATGGGATTTCCAGTTATTAAAGCAGCATTTGGTAATGATGCACTTTTTTATACAGCAATATATAATCTTCCTTTTAACTTTTTGGTCTTCACTTTGGGAATTGTACTTTTAGCTAATAATAAAGAAAAAAATAAATTTGATTTGAAAATGTTTTTAAATCCCGGTATTATATCGGTATTAATAGGTATGATAATATTCATATTCTCTATAAAATTACCTACGGCAGTCGACGAAACTTTATCATTACTTGGTTCCGTAACTACTCCTTTATCAATGCTTGTAATAGGTTCTTTACTCGCTAAAAGTTCTATCAAAAATATTTTCTCTAATCCTAAAGTTTATATAATAAGTTTTGCAAGATTATTTTTAATGCCAATAATTGTTTATTTTATTTTAAAACCTTTTGTAAATGACTATTTAATGATAGGTATTCCACTTTTAATAACAGCTATGCCTGTTGCTGCCAATAGTGCTATTCTTGCAGAAGAATATGGAGGAAATGCCGAATTGTCATCTCAAACTGTATTTATTTCAACCTTATTGTCAATTATATCAATACCCCTGATATTAAAGTGGTTTGTTGCTTAAAGGTCTGAATCAAAATTGATTCAGACTTTTTTTAATCATAATTCATTATATTTTTTATTTGAACCTTTACATTTATTTACGGGATATTTTATACCATTTTTTACAATTTTTTTATCAATTGCTTCATATAAATCTATACCTAAATAATTACAAAATTCCATCAAATAAATAGCAACATCAGCAACTTCTTCTTCAATATGTTCTCTTTCATCACTCAACACTTGTTTCACTTCTTTTTCATCTTTCCATTGAAATATCTCAAGTAATTCAGCAGCTTCAAGATTAAGGGATATTATAAGATCTTTAGGATTATGATATTGATTCCAGTCTCTTTCTTCAACAAATTTCATTATTTTCTTTATTAATATTTCATATTCTTGACTCAAAATTATACCGCTATATAAAACAAAATCACATAATATTTGTTTTATAATAACGTCTACCCTCCTTATTTATTTTTAATTTACAGAATTGGATATAAATCTAAGTTTTTATCATCTTGTATTATACTTTTTATTATATTCATTCCTTTCTCTATTTTTTGTTCATCTGCATCGGCAAAACTAAGTCTATAGAAATTTTTAATATTTCCTTCTGGAGAAAATACTTTTCCAGGTAATATTGATACACCTCTTTTGGAAGCTTTTAAAAATAAATTTTCAAAATTATCATTTATCTTTATCCAAAAATATAATCCTCCCATAGGAACTTCAAATATCTCAAACTCTTTTATTTCTTTTATTTTATTATACATTTTCTCAAATCTTTTTTTATATAATACTCTCATTTTTTCAATATGTTTATCCCAATATCCTTCTTTTAAATACATTTCAAAGGCTCTCTGATTTAATCCTGGACTTGAAATATCACTCGAATATTTAAAAGATACAAAAGGATTAAAAAGATCTTCGGGTAAAATTATAAATCCAAGTCTAAGTCCAGGCATAAATATTTTCGAATAACTTTTTATATATATAATTTTTCCATTTTTGTCCATAGATTTTAAAGATTTTAATTTAATTTTGTCATAATAAAGTTCAGAAAGGCAATCATCTTCTAAAATATAAAAATCATATTTATATGAAAGTTCTAAGAGTTTTTGTTTTTTTTCTTCACTCCATAAAATACCTGTAGGATTCTGAAATGTTGGCATAGTATAAAATAATTTTATATTATTTTTGTTTAAAAATTTTTCGAATTCTGAAAGATCTATCCCATCTTTTTGAATTGGAAATGATTTTATATTTGTATTTCTATTATTAAACGAAGCTATAGCTCCAGAGTATGTTGGTTCTTCAACTACAACTGTATCTTTTTCATTCAAAAGTATTCTACTTATCAAATCAATTGCTTGTTGTGCTCCAGATACAATTTGTATTTTTTCCGGATTTGTAGCGATACAATCTTCTTTAAGTTTTTCAGATATACATTTTCTCAATGGATAATAACCTTGAGTTTGTTGATAAGTAAAAGCATCTCCACCATCTCTATCTAAAACCTTTATCAAAACACTTTTAAAATCTTCTACTGGAAATAAATTAGCCGATGGAGTGGCTGAAGCGAAATTTATGTTATTCTCTATATTTATTTGTCCAGAATTCAATCTCTCATTTATTTTTAAATCATTATAATCTTCCGAATCATTCATTTCATCATCTAAATAAGCTACATAGCTACCACTACCAAGCTTTTTGTATACAAGTTTTTCTTCTTCAAGTAAATTATATGCTTTTACGATTGTAGAAGGATTTAATTTTAAATCTGAAGCTATTTTTCTTATAGGTGGCAATTTAGTATTTGCAACTATTTTCCTTGTTAAAATGTCCTTTTTTATAGATTCATAAACTTGTAAATAAAGTTTTTTATCAATATTTTTATTTATCTTATAATCAAACATTCAAACCCCCCTCATCCGTCATGATACAATTATTAATTTTACCGCAATTGACAATACAATTTTTATATGCAATAATAAAGTGTATTGTGTATATATAACAATACTATTATATCAAAAAGGGGGAGATTTTTAAATGGAAAATATCAAAAATAGATATAATTTAAACAAAAACCTTGCACAAATGTTAAAAGGTGGCGTAATAATGGATGTAACTAATGTTGAACAAGCAAAGATTGCTGAAAATTCAGGAGCAATAGCCGTTATGGCACTTGAAAGAGTTCCAGCTGATATAAGAAAAGAAGGCGGAGTTGCAAGAATGTCTGATCCAAAGATGATAAAAGAAATAGCGAGTTCTGTTTCAATACCAGTAATGGCTAAAGTGAGAATTGGTCATTTTGTAGAAGCACAAATATTAGAATCACTTGGTATAGATTTCATAGATGAAAGTGAAGTTTTAACTCCCGCAGATGAAGAATTTCATATAAATAAAAAAGCATTTAAAATACCATTCGTTTGTGGTGCCAGAAATTTAGGAGAGGCTTTGAGAAGAATCAGTGAAGGTGCAAGTATGATAAGAACAAAAGGTGAAGCTGGTACTGGTAATGTTGTTGAAGCCGTTAGACATATTAGAAAAATAAATTCTGAAATTAAAGAATTAAATAAATTAAGTTCTGAACAATTGATAGCTAAATTAAAAGACATCAAAGCTCCACTTGATTTAATCGAGTATGTTTCAATAAATCAAAAACTTCCAGTTGTAAATTTTGCTGCTGGTGGAATAGCAACTCCAGCTGATGCAGCTTTAATGATGCAATTAGGTTGTGATGGTGTCTTTGTTGGTTCTGGAATATTTAAATCAAATAATCCAGAAAAAAGAGCAAAAGCAATAGTTGAAGCAACTATGAATTTTAATAATCCAGACATTATTGCAAAAGTGTCAGAAAATCTCGGTGAACCAATGTATGGAATTGATATAAGAGATTTAGAAGATAAGGATATGATGGCTGAAAGAGGCTGGTGAAATGATAAAAATTGGTGTACTTGATATTCAAGGTGGCGTTGAAGAGCATGTTAATATATTAAAAAAAATAGAAAATATTGAAGTTTTAAAAGTAAAATATCCAAAAGACTTGAATAATATTGATGGACTTATAATTCCCGGTGGTGAAAGTACTACTATAAGTAAATTGATGAAAAAATATGGTTTTATAGAAGCGATCAAAAATTTTTCAAAAAATGGAAAAAGTATATGGGGAACTTGTGCAGGACTTATTTTACTTTCAAATAAAGTAGATGATGAAGATGGAACTTTAAAACTTATAGATATAGATGTCTCAAGAAATGCTTTTGGAAGTCAAATTAATTCTTTTTCTTGTAATAAAATTGTCGAAAAAATTTCATCAATACCTTTAGAATTAATTTTTATAAGAGCTCCAATAATAAAGAATGTGGGTGAAAATGTTAAAGTTTTGATTCGTTTAGAAGATAAAATAGTTGCTGCAAAACAAAATAATATTCTCGTGACTTCTTTTCATCCTGAATTGACAAATCAAACGTTATTTCACGAATACTTTATAAATAATTTCATAAAAGCGAAAAGATCTTAAGATCTTTTCGCTTTTATTTTTTACATTTTTTTAATATTTTTAATTTTTTTTAATCATATTATCATGATAAAATTAGCTATATAATATTTATGTAGCTTAAACTACATAAAAATATTTTAAAAGGTGATTAATTTGATAAATTATAAAAATGTTGGATTTAAATATTCAGATAGCAAAACAAATAACTTAAAAGATATTTCCTTTTCAATAAAAAAGGGGGAATTAGTTCTTTTGACTGGATTGAGTGGTAGTGGTAAATCTACAATTTCAAAATGTTTAAATGGTTTGATTCCAAATTTAATAGAAGGCGATTTAGAAGGATGTGTTTATATCGATAATAAATCTCTAAATGATAAAAAAATACATGAAATAAGTAAAAATGTTGGTTCTGTTTTTCAAGATCCGAGAGGTCAATTTTTTACAACTAATACTACTTCTGAACTTGCTTTCACTATGGAAAATTATGGTCTTTCAAAAGATAAAATTCAAAAGAGAATAGAAAATGTCTGTAAAATTTTAAATTTAAATAGTATCTTAGACAAAAATATACTCAATATATCGAGTGGAGAAAGACAAAAATTAAGCATAGCTTGTGCTTTGACTATGAATCCTAATATTCTTTTATTTGATGAACCTTCTTCAAATCTTGATTATAAAAATACGTTAAATTTAAGAGATATTTTATTAGATCTAAAATCAAAGGGTTATACTATAATCATTGCCGAACATAGGCTTTTTTATTTAAAAAATATCATAGATAAAATGATTTACATTGAAGACGGAAAAATTAAAAATATTTTCTTAAAAGAAGATTTAAATCATATTGAAGATAAGAATTTAAGAGTTTTTGATATTTTCAAAAGCAAATTCAAAAATATTGGGAAAAACAATACTGAAGAAATTCTTTCTTTAAAAAGAATTTATTTTAAAAATATTTTAAAAGATATATCTTTTAAAACTTATAAAGGTGATATCACAGCTATTATAGGGAAAAATGGTGTTGGAAAAACAACACTTGCCAAATTGATTTCCAAAATAGAAAAACCAAATTCCGGTGAAATTAAACTTAAAGGAAAATCAATTTTTATAATGCAAGATACAGATTATCAATTATTTGGTAGTTCAGTTTATCAAGAATTAAAAATAGGAAATCCTAAAATAACTGATAAAAAAATTGATGAGGCTTTAAAAAAAGTGGGTTTGAGTTCTGTAAAAAATAAACACCCTTTTTCTTTATCTGGTGGACAAAAACAAAGGCTTACAATAGCTTTAGCTTATGTTTCTGAATCAGATTTGATAATTTTAGATGAACCAACAAGTGGATTGGATGCAATTAATATGCAAAAAATCTCTGATCTTATTAAAGATTTGTCTAATAATCATGCTATTTTAATAATTTCACATGATTTTGAATTTATAACTAATGTATGCAATAGTGCAATTTATTTAGAAGATGGAAAAGTTTCAAAAGAATTTAATTTTAAAAAAGATGAAGAAGAACAATTAATTAATATTTTTAAAGAACTTAATTTATAGGAGGGATTATTGTGAAGTTTAAAACTAAGGATTATGTATTTTTAGGTATTACAGGTGCTTTATATACCGCTTTATATTTTGTAATTATTATGTCTTTTTATGCCATTGGACTTGGAGCCTTTTTCCATATCATATCTCCTGGAATTTTTGCTTTAATAGGTGGTACTATTATAACTTTTATAGTTTCTAAATGTTCTAAATTTGGTACATTTACAATATTGAGTATCATAATAATGATTCTCATGTCATTATTTGGTGGAGGTTATCTTCCTTGGATTTTAACTTCTTTAACAACGGCAATATTAGCTGATATAATAAGTTTTAAATTTGGTTATAAAAAAACATTGACTTTAGGTATTTCTTATGGTATTTTATCTGTTGGCCAAGCAATGGGAAGTATAATACCTGTTTGGTTTTTTGTGGATTCTTATAAAGAAACATTTGAAAGAAGAGGGATGACTCCTGAGGGAATGAATGAAATGATAAATGCCGCTAAGGGTATTATGGGTTTTTATGCTCTTATTTTAGTATTTATACTCGCCTTTATAGGTATTTTAATAGGAAAAGCTATATTAAAAAAACATTTTGAAAATCAATAATTATAATTCTTAAAATGTCAATAAAAGACGTCCAATTATAAAATAATTGGACGTCTTTTTATATTAAAACACCTATTGTCATTATTGTGGATAAAATCATTATAAAAATATCAAATTTTTTTATTTTAACATCGTATATAGAACTTCTTTTAACATCACATTCTATACCTTTTGTCAATCCAGCGGAAGTCAATTCATCTGCAAGTAATGAGCATCTAAAAAGCATAGGAACTAAGAAATATTCTAAACTTTTAAATGGTTTTAAAATGCTCATAGATATATTTCTCATTTTCATAGTTTGTTTGATAAATTTAAATTCATGACCAAAAGTCGGAAAAAATCTAAAAGCTACGGTAATACCAATTATAAGATTTTTTGGAAGTTTCAAATTATTTAAAGCTGAAAGTAATTCACTCGTTTGAATATTATAAAATAAAATTGAAGCTATCATAAGTACTGGTATTATCTTTAAAGCTATATAATTAATAAGTTCAAAAAACATTTTAAATTTTCCAGAATCTAAATAATCTTGAAATTGAAATATGAGAAGAAATATTAAAAATATTATTGAAAATTTTAATAATCTCTTTTTTTCATTAAAAAATAATAAAAAACCCGAAGATATTAAAAAACATATTATGATTGCAGTTAAAGAAGAAGTAAACATCAAAACAAAAGGAAAAAGCATATTAACATATAAAAGTGTTAAAGGATTTACTTTGTATTTTTTCATTTTTTCCCCCTCATATAATAGATTTTATTTTTATTATATATTATGTTTCTGGAGGATTTATTAAAATTAAAATAAAATTAGGTTAATCTACATTATGTAGATTAACCTAAAATATTTTCTAAAAATCTATTTCATCTGGATGGGGACCCATTCTTTCATCTTTATTTAAAGAGTCTATAATTTTAATATCTTCTTGATTTAATTCAAAATCAAATATATTAAAATTACTTTCTATTCTTTCTTTTGTGGTTGATTTTGGAATAGTTATTATATTTTTTTGAATTTGCCATCTTAAAACAACCTGAACAGGAGTTTTATTGTATTTATTAGAAATTTCAATTATTTGAGGTATTTCATTTACTTGTCCTTTCATTATAGGTCTCCATGCTTCAAGAATAATATCATTTTCTTTACAGTAATTCAATAGATCTTCTTGATTTAAATATGGATGAAATTCTACTTGATTTATAACTGGTTTTATCTCAGAATTAATCAATAATTCTTCTAAATGATGTTGCATAAAATTACAAACACCTATAGCTCTAACCTTTTTTTCTTTATATAATTTTTCAAGTGCTTTCCAAGTATCTATAAATTTTCCTTTTACAGGCCAATGTACAAGATATAAATCTAAATAATCAGTCTGTAATTTTGAAAGACTCTCTTCAAAAGCTTTTAAGGTATTTTCATATCCTTGTTGTGTATTCCAAACTTTAGAAGTTAAAAATATTTCTTTTCTGGATATTCCAGACTTTATGATTGCATCTCCAATTTCAGTTTCATTTCCATAGAAGGATGCAGTATCTATACTTCTATATCCTGTTTCTAAAGCCCATAAAACTCCTTGAAAAACTTTATTTCCTTCAGCTTTATAAGTTCCATACCCAATAGATGGTATTTTAATTCCATTATTAAGTTCAAAGTATATCATATAAAACCCTCCTTCAAAAATTTTATTATTATAAATATCAGTTATAATTGTTACTTCTGATTATTTGTAAAAAATCAAAAACATCAAAAGGTTTTTCAAGATATCCATTAACTCCAAGTTTATAACTTTCTATTCTTGTTTTATCAGTATTTTTAGCTGTAAGAACTATAATTTTTATATTTTTTAAAAGTTTTTCTTCTTTTGCACTTTTTAAAAATTCAAATCCATCCATTTCTGGCATATATAGGTCTAATAATATTGCTACAGGTTTTTCAAAATTTTCATCTTTTAAATAATTCATTATTTCTAAACCATTTTTAAATCTTATTAGAGGATTATTTATTCCAGATTCTTCTATCGTTTCTTTTATTATTTCATAATCAATATCATAATCTTCTACTACAATTAAAGGTTTTATTTTCATATTTCTTCCCCTCCAATACTGTTATTTTTCATTCTTAAATCTATTTGTCTTTTAAATATTGCCCTATATATGGCACTTGTATGTTTTTCACCCATATCTAAATATTCTAGAAAATAATTATTAAAACTTTTTTCATAGGTTATACTTTTTATTATTCCTATAATATTTACATTTTCACCTTTATACTCAAAGTTCAAAAGTAAAATTTGTCCAGCCCTAAATTCATTTTCAGAAGAAAAATTCAAAGAGCTTCCTCCGATTACCCTCATAACACCTGTATATGATTTTTCTGGATTTATTTTTAGATTTTTTAGATCAACCTTTGAATCTATTTTAAATATATTTACATTTTTATACCAAACTATTCTAACAAGCTTTGAATTTTTTGAAGATTTACTTTCTATCAAAATTGTATAATTTTCTTTAGATTTAGATATTATTTTTGCATTATAATCCTCTACTATTCCACCAATGTCTAAAACGAATTCAATCTCAGTTCCAGTCTTTAAATCTAAATCTTTTTCAACAAATTTAATATTTAATATATTACCCATAGAACTATTTATAAGAGCTTTATGAAGTTTTTCTTTTTCATACTTATCTTGAATATATACTTCTCTTCCATAACCCATTGAAGAAAATATATCAAGATTTCTTATTCCACCATAAAATGTAGGTAATATTTTAGTCGCAACTTCAACAACTCTTTCTGATAATAAATTACTTTCTACCATATATTTTAAATTGCTTAAAGAATACTGTAAAGGGTTTGGTTTATCAATCTTTGACATTGTAGAATCAAATGCATTAGAAACAGAAAGAATTTTAGCCTCTATAGGTATTTCAGGTCCTCTTAGTCCATATGGTCCGGTTCCATTTTCTCTTTCATATATTAATTTTGCAATTTTCACTATATTATTCATAAAATTATTTCCTAAAAATATTTCTTCTAATTTCTCAAGATACATTTTATTGGTTTCATTTTCCGTTTTTTCTATATTATTTTCAAGCATTCCTGTTTTTTGCCATAATTTTCCAATATCATGAATTATGGCAGCATTTCTTATTAAATTTGTTTGTTCTTGGTTTAATGGCATAGCTTTAGAAATTATGGTGGCAATATCTGCAACCCTCAATGAATGATTATATATATCAGAATCTGAAATTTTTGTAAGTCTTATAAAATTATTTAGAAATTTTTCTATCAAATCTTTTTTTGTGAATGTTTTATGATATTGATATATATAGTCTGTAAGTTCTATGAAAACTCTCTCTATACTTTGATTCATAATATCTGATATATCTTCAAAAAACAAATAAACCATTATAGCCATTTCTTCTCTTTCATTTATAAGAGGTTTATATATTTTTTTTATGTATATATAAACTTTTTCAGCTTTTATGTCATGAAACGCCCACCAATATTGATATTTAAACTTTTCAACATCTATTTCTTTTATATAAAAATCATCATATTCTTCAAAGTTTTTTTCTAAAGTACTTATTTCAAAAGAAATTCCAGATAATTCATAATTTATAGAATTTTTTATACCATCATAGCTTTTTATTTCAACATATTCATCTTCATTTTTTAAGGCTATCATTCCTTTTATAACATTGGGCACTAATTCAGAAGAAAGTTCAAAAAAAAGTTTTTCCAATTCATTACTCAATTTTATTCCCCCTCAAATCATAATTTCTCTTTATAATCTTCTATCTTTTTTAAAAAAGGACTTAAATCATTAAGTTCTTTGTTTCTTGCAAGATCTTCAAGTTTTTTACATGTATCACTTGCTTGATTAAATTTTAAATATTTAAAAGGATTTTTTATTTGATGTGCAATATCTGCAATTTTTAAATAATCTTTTTTTGGATCTAAAGTTTTTAAAATTTCAATTTTTTCTTCAAGATCTTTTATAAACATTTTTTTTATTTTCTGATTATTAATATCTCTTTTCTTTTTCTTGACATTTATTCCAACTTTTTCTATTAAATCTTCTTCATTTAAAGGTTTAGGTATATAATCATCCATTCCCATTTCTATACACTTTTTAAAATTATTGCTATTAGAAAAAGCTGTTAATGCTATTATTGGTAGATGTTTATCTGTACCTTTTTCGATTTCTCTTATTTTAACAGTAGTCTCATATCCATCTAATTCAGGCATAGAAATATCCATTAATATTATATCAAAATTATGTTTTTTTATTCTATCTAAAACTTCTACCCCATTTTTAACTGTATCTACCTTAAATCCAAGACTTTCAAGTTGCATTTTTTGAATCTCTCTGTTCACAGAATTATCTTCAGCTAATAAAACTTTAATTCCTTCTACATTTTCCTTATTTTTTGGACTTTTAAGTATTTCTTCATTCACATTATTTTTTAATAATACAGAAAATTTAAATATACTTCCCCTATCTTCTTTTGAAATATATATAATTTCTCCTCCCATAAGATTTATTATTTCTTTTGAAATGGCTAATCCTAAACCTGTTCCACCGCTTTCATTATGTGATTTTCTTTTACCTTGATAAAAAGGTTCAAAAACTTTACTTTGTTCATTTTCATCTATACCAATTCCAGTATCTTCGATTATAAAAATTATTCTTTGAAAGTTCTTCAATGTATTAAATCTATCGAGTTTTATACTCAACTTTACAAATCCTTCTTCTGTAAATTTAAAAGCATTATTTAAAATATTTTGAATGATTTGGCTTAATTTTGTGTAATCACCTATAACCTTTATATCAAAATCTTCAATTTTAACATCTGGAATAAATTTTACATATCTATTTTGTTTTATTTTATATTCTTTTATTATATTTTCTATTATTTCTTTTAATAAAAATGGCTTTTCTATAAGCTTTATAGTACCTTGTTCTATTTTTGAAAAATCAAGCATTTTATCTATTATATTTAAAAGATTTTTAGATGCATTTCTAGACATATTGACAAGTCTTTCTATTTCATCATTAATATTCATCTTTCTTAAAAGATCATTGACTATAAATATTGTATTTACTGGTGTTCTTATCTCATGATTCATATTCGCAACAAATAAAGATTTTGTTTGATTGGCAAGTTCAGCTTTTAATTTTGATTTTCTAAGATTTTCTTCATATTTTTTTCGCATTTCATTATTATCTATAATATAATAAAACATTTTTATTATATTATAAAAAGATTTTAATACTTTCATATATTCTTCATTAAATATATCTGGAATGTTGTTTTTTATATTTAATACTATCAAAGTTATATTTTCTTCATTTATATGAAATTTTAATACCATAGTTTTTTCAATATTTTCGAATAATTTATATACATCTTTTTTATCATTTTTATCAAAAATATCCTCTATTATAATTCTATAAAAATATCCAAAAATAGCTATATCTTCAAGTATTTTTATAAACATTTTATTTTTTATTTTCATTTTTTTATTTTTTATCTTGTCAATATTAAAATTTCCACTTTCAATAAAATTGATTTCTTCATCATTAATTTTTATAGCTATTGCAGACTCTATTTCTGGAAAAACTCCTATCATAGCTTTTATTATTTCTTTTAAATATAGAGATTCATCATTTAAAATATTCATATCTCCAAGTTTAGAAGTTATTTTATTTATACTTTCAAGCTGTTTATTCATCTTATATAATTCTATATATGATTTTTCAAGTTCAAGATTTGTATTGGAAATTTTTTCTGAGTATTCATTAAGAGTTTTATTAGTTGACTCAATTTCTTTAGTTTTATTTTTTACGACATTTTCAAGAGTATTTCTATAATTTTCGAGTTTTTCTTTATTCTCTTTTAATTTATAATTATTTATAAAAAAATCTTTAAAATAATTTTTAAAAAGACTGTTTAAAATAAAAGAAATAATTCCGACTATAAAGATGATTATCAATATTTCATTTCTTTCCCGATTAAAATTTATATTATAATTATTAAAAAATAAAAACAAAAGGAAATTTAAGATATTTGAAGATATTATCAAAGATCCACTTAGCAGCATATAAGAAGATATATATAATACACTTATAATATAATTTGCAAGATAAAAATTATGATTTAAATTCATTATTGGAAAAACTGCCCATATAAAATAGCATAATGTATACCAATTTATTATTTTAAAATTTTTTTTATTTTTTATGAATAATATCAAAAATAAATTTAAAAATAAGAATATCAAATTTGCATACAAAATTTTGATAGTACTTTCATATAAAAAGTAAATAATTATTTGTATAAAACTTGAAAAAATTCCTAAATAAAGAAGATTTTTAAATCTGATATTTCTTTGCTTTAATATAGAAGTATTAAATTTTTTCAAATCAGGTATTATTTTTTCATTCATTCAAACTCCTCCAAAAAATAACTTATACTAAATTATACAAAAAAATTAATAAAATAAAAAGCAATCTTTAAAGATTGCTTTTTATTAATCAAATTCTCTCCCAAAAAAACCATAATTTACAGGATAAGAAATACTTTCACATTTATTTTTATATATACTCGAATAATACCATTTATTTTTAATTTTTATAATATTCGTTTTTCCTTTAACTTTAATCCAGCCACAACTTTCTTTAAACAACTCATAACTTAAATAAGCTTCTGCTTCCAAATCTATAAAGTTTGGGCTGAATAAACCTTTTTCTTTTATTTTTATATTTGATATATTAACATTTTTTATTTTTGGATTTCCTCTAAACCTATCTGAAGAAAACCATTTTATAAAATCTTTGAGTTCATAATCATTTATTTCTATGTAAAAATATTTTTTTATAATATCAATTACAGATATGTCTGGATTATGAACATCTTTTTGATAACCCAAAATGCAATCATTGATTTCTTTTAAAAGCTCCATTTTAATCCCCCCAATTCAGTAAATACAACAAATTAATTTTACTCTTTTTTTTTGATACTTTAAAACTTTTTTATAGCTAAATAAGTTTATATATAGTCAAATAATGAAAAAAATTTCTTATATATGAAATTTTTTTCATTATTTGTATTTATTTTTTTTTGATATAATTAATGGGATAAGAAAAGGGGGGAATAAAATGTGTGATAAATATAAAAAATTAACTCCAGAAGAGTTCAAAGTAATAATAAATAAACATACAGAAAGACCTTATACTGGAAAATATGACGATTTTTTTGAAGAAGGAACTTATATATGTAAACAATGTGGTATTCCTTTATACAGATCTAATTCAAAATTCAAATCTAATTGTGGCTGGCCAAGTTTTGATGATGAAATTCCCGGCTCTATAAGAAAAAATACCGATGCTGATGGAATCAGAACAGAAATATTATGTTCACACTGTGGAGGACATTTAGGACATGTTTTTGAAGGAGAAAATTTTACAGAAAAAAATATACGCCATTGTGTAAACTCTATTTCTATGGACTTTATACCTCAAACATCTTCTTTAGAAAAAATGACAGCATACTTTGCAGCTGGTTGTTTTTGGGGTGTAGAATATATGTTTTCAAAATTATCTGGAGTAATAGATGCCATCTCTGGTTATAGTGGTGGTTTTTTAAAAAATCCTTCTTATGAACAGGTATGTTCTAATAAAACAGGCCATGTTGAAACTGTTCAAATAGTTTATAATCCAAATATAATAAGCTATGAAAAACTTTTAAAATATTTTTTCGAAATACATGACTTTTCACAAAAAGATGGTCAAGGACCTGATATTGGTGATCAATATAAAAGTTTTATATTTTTTGTAAATGAAGAACAAAAAAAGACCGCTGAAAAAATAGTTAAGGAACTAAAAGATAGAAATTTAGAAGTGTCTACACAAATAGAAAAAGTTAAAAATTTTTATAGCGCAGAAGATTATCATCAAAAATATTATGAAAAAACGGGTAAAGCACCTTATTGTCATAGTAGAAGAACTATATTTAAAGAAGATTATCTAAATTTTAAAATATAAAAGCCGGATTTAAATCCGGCTTTTTTATAAAGTTTTATCATTTATTTTATTTAAATAACTTTCTACAAAATCTATAGTTTCTTTTAAAGAACCATCTTTAAAAGGATTTTTTAAATTCGCAATATTGATAAGACCTGTAAAAGGTTTTGAACCTCCAGCTTTACATAACCTCAAATAATCTTCCCAAGCTATTTTTCTGTCTTCATTAAATTTTTTAAAAAATTGAAATGCACATATCTGTGCCAATGTATAATCTATATAATAAAATGGAGATTCATAAATATGTGACTGTTTTTGCCAAAATCCTCCATTTACAAGATAATCAACCCCATCATAATCTCTTTCAGGCAAATATTTTTTTTCTATTTCTGACCATTTTTTCCTTCTACTTTCTGGAGTTGCCTCTGGATTTTCATAAACCCAATGCTGAAATTCATCAACAGATACTCCATATGGAATAAACAACAAAGCTTCTGAAAGATGCATAAATTTAGCTTTTTCTGTTTGTTCACCATAAAAAAGATCCCACCATGGATAAGTTATAAATTCCATACTCATAGAATGTATTTCTGCTGATTCAAGTGTAGGAAAAAGAAGTTCTGGTAATTCTATATGTCTTGATTGATAAGATTGAAAAGCATGTCCAGCTTCATGAGTTAATACATCGACATCTCCTGAAGTTCCATTAAAATTAGAAAATATGAATGGTGAATCATAGTCAAATATAAAGGTACAGTATCCACCAGGAGTTTTACCTTTTTTTGAATCAAGATCCATTAATTCATTTTCTACCATGAAATTAAAAAATTCTTCTGTCTCTTTTGAAAGTTCCTTATACATCTTTTGAGCTTTATTTACTTTTTCTTCGGTACTACCTTCTGGTTTTGGATTCCCACCTTCAAAACTATAGTCTTCATCATAATAATATAATTTATCTAAATTTATTCTTTCTTTTTGTCTTTTTCTTAATTCACTTGCAACTGGAACAACAAATTCTTCAACTTGTTTTCTATAATTTGCAACATCTTCGGCATTATAATCTGTTCTGGATAATCTATAATAAGCAAGTTCAATGAAATTATCATAACCAAGTTTTTTAGCCATTTTATCTCTAACTTTTACAAGTTGATCATATATATCATCAAATTCATTTTGATGTTCATCAAACCATCCAAAAATAGTTTTCATGGCTTCTTTTCTTTTACTTCTATCTGGTACGAGCATGAAAGGTCTCATTTGAGATAAATTTCTTTCTTGACCTTCAAAATTAACTTTAACTGATCCAAGAAGTTTAACATATTTACTGTTTAATTTATTTTCTTCTTTTAATTCTTCGATTATATCTTCATTAAAAGTTTTCAAACCAACTTCTGCAAGATTTAAAACATGTTCTCCATATTTTTCTTTAAATTCTTCTTTAAAATTTGAATTTAAAATTATTTTTTGGAGTTCATTCTCTATTTGTTGAATTTTAGGAGAATTTTCATCAAAATAATCTTTTTCTGAATTATAAAATTCATCTTCAGTATCTATAGTATATCTTATACTTGCAATACTTTCCATAGTTAATAAATTTTTTTCTTTTTTTATAAAATTTCTATAATAATCATCAAATTCTTCAAAACTCTTAGCTTTTTTTAGTTTTTCAAATAAATCTACAGAATATTCTTTTATACTATCTATATCTGGTCTTTCGTACTTAAAATCTTTAAATTTCAATTTATTTTCCCCCTTTAGTAAAGTTTGTATTATAATTATAACAGAATGATTTCAAAAATATATAATCATAAGGAGGAAAAATATGATAGTTTATTTCGTTATAATGATAGTTGGTTTAATCATAGCATTGTATGGATACATGATGAAATATACTTTAAGAGACAAATTTATAAATAAATTCGATCCAAATGCCATGGTAGATGCCGAAGGATTAGTAAATTATTTAGGTGGAAATATGTTTACTATAGGTATAACTCTTGTAGTATTTAGTATTATGTTTATGATATTCAAAGGATTTGTAATTATCTCAATAGCTTTTTTTGCAATTATTTTATTTTTACTTTTAAAAACTTTAGTTGGATTCCAAAAATTTTTTAAATATTAAAATAATCCCTACAAAGATATATACTCTTTGTAGGGATCTTCTTATTTATTCAAAAAATCATTTAAATATTCTGATGCCAAAGATACAACTTTTGGATCTGTTGTTTTTGCTCCTTTAAATTTTCTCATTTTCTCATCAGAATATTTCCCAAAACCATCTAAATCATACGCAACCATCATAGATTTTCCCATTTTTTTATCTATTACGAGAAACCATTCTTTATAAAGTTCATCATCTTTAGATATATTTATAAATTCTATATTAGAATGATTTTTTAATTCTAAATCAGGCTCTCCAAAAAGATAGATTTTTTTTACATTATCTGCTATTTTTAAATATCTTTCCCAAATAGCTTTAGCTCTTGATCTCTTTTGAAATCCCGCATAAACAACAGCATCAGACTTATTTTTCATCAATACTTCTTCCATTATATAACACATTCTTTCTAATGAAGGTATATCTGTTTCATATTTCAAACTCAAAGCTCTTAAAGCACTTTCTTTAGCATTATACATCTCATTTATTTCACCTTCAACCTTATCAAAAATCTTCTTATATAACGAAAAATTCATAAAACCACTCTCCCTAATTTATTTTTTGATAATATAAATATTAAAGAAACAAAAGTAAATTTTATTAAATTAAAAGGAAATATAAACATCAAAAAATAATTGAATAAATTATCTATATTTGGATTAAACATTTTGGCATAATATAATAAATCATTTTTACTTATATTTAAAATCAAATCATACATTGGAAGCATAATATAATAATTAATAATAATAGCAAAAAAAGAAGATAATAATATGGAAAATATAAAAATAAAATTTGTTTTATATTTTTTGAATAAATATCCACTAAATGTTATAAAAAAACCAGAAATCAAAAAATTCAAAAATTCTCCTACACCAAAATTAGAACTAAAAAAAACATGTATTATATTCCTTATAAATATAGAAAATAAGCCATATAGAGGCATGTTTATACTCAAAAATAAAACTGGTAAATCACTAAAATCAAACTTTAAAAAATTCGGAAAAATAGGTATATTAAACTCTAAAAACATCATCAAAAATGATAATGAAGATATTACTCCTATTACAGAAATTTTTTTTGACAAAATACCCCTCCAAATTAAAAAAAGCCATTCGCTATTTAAATAGCGAATGGCCCCATTATTTAATTCAAATATATTATACCATATCAATTAAAATTTAAAACTTTTTACTTCAGTTTTTAAGTTTTCTGCAAGAGCTGAAAGTTCCTCTGAACTTGCACTTATCATTTGTGCTCCTTCAGCTTGATTTCTAACAGCATCATCACCATTTTCAACTTGTTGTGTAATATCTTCCATCATATTCAATATATCTGACATAGATGTTTTTATAGAATCGGTAGAATGAGTTTGCTCTGTAGAACTTGAATTTAAATTCGCTATTCCAGCACTTATCATCTGTATTTTTTCTTTTATATCTATTATCTCTTGAGATACAACTTCTATTTCATTTGTAATTTCCTTTATTCCAACGGCAGATTTAACAGTTTGATCATTAACTCTTCCAGAATTTTTCTTTATTTCATCCAGTATTTTTTCTATCTTATCTGTAGATTTTTTAGATTCTTCCGCTAATTTTCTTATTTCATCGGCAACTACTGCAAATCCTCTTCCTGCTTCTCCTGCTCTTGCTGCTTCTATCGATGCATTTAAAGATAATAAATTAGTTTGCTCAGTTATTGAATTTATTGTAGTAAGTATATCTTTAATATTATTAGTTTTTTCATTTAAATTTTTAACTTCTTCAAGATTTTTATCTGAAATATTCTTTGTCTCTATTACTTTTTCTTTTATTTTTTCAATCGATTTGTATCCACTTTCTGTTGCATCATAAACTATAGTAGATGTATTTGTAAGTTCCATAGTTGAACCAGAAATTAATCCAGCACTTTCAGATATTAAATTAACTTTTTCATTGACATCTTCGACATTTTGTAAAACATTTTTTACATTATCTGAAATAGTATTGATCTGTGCACTCAATTCTTCACTCGTAGCACTTGATTCTTCAGCAGTAGCTGCAAGATTTCCAGCTGCATCATTAACTTGTGTAGATGATTCTTCTAATGATGAAAATACACTTTTTAAATTATAAGTTAAAGAATTAAATTCTTTTGCTAATACTCCGATTTCATCTTTTCTTTTTTCAAATTTTTCAGGAATTTTATGTGTTAAATCTCTTTTAAGCATAGCATCAGCAACATATTCAATAGGTTTTGTTATACTTTTAGATATAAATATTGCTACTATCAATATAATCACAAACCCTAATCCAAGAATTGTATATGTAATAAAATTTATAGTATTTATAGATTTAAAAGCTTCTTGAGTATCAATTTCAGCTATTATGGCCCAATTAAGTCCTAATACATTAACAGACGAATAAGAAGATAAAACTTCATTTCCGAGATAATCCATTATAATTTTTGTTTCATTTTGTCCATTCAATGCATTTTTAGAAGCATCTGTTTTAATATTTATCTTATCTGGGTTTTCAAATGAATTTTTAACATTATAAGTATCTGGTTTTAAATATGAATCAGATCTTAAAAGATTATCAGAACCAACTAAATAAGTCTCACCTGTTTCACCCATTCCCGTTCTTTCTTGCATAATATGGTTTATAGCTTTTAAACTTATTTGAAATACCACAGACCCTTCAAAATTACCATCGATTTTAATAGGGACAGCAATAAACATAGCTGGTTCATTTGAAATATCATACCATTCAAAATCAATAATTGAAAAGCCATTAAAAGAACCATAAAAAACTTTGTTTAATCCAGTATTTTTTATAATATAATCTTCAACATTTTTACCGAAATCAGTTTCTTTTGTTACTGTATAAACTATATCTCCATTTTCAGATATCAAAAAGATATCATAATAATTATATTCTTCAAGATATTTACTAAAATATTCTCCAAATTTCTTTTCTGAGTCTTTCCACTCTTGCGAATCTATACCATAATTTTTAAAATTTTCTTTAAACTCTAAAAGGGCATTAATAACAAAATCATTCTCTGAAAATACTTTCAAATCTCCTTCTCTTTCTTCAAAATATGTTTCTATTTGATTTTTCTTTATAGTTTTTATAGCTTCAAGATTAGATATCGTATTTTGCTGTATTTGATCATTAGAAATATTAGAAAGTATAAATGAATTTGTTATAAAAGGTATCAACCCAACCAATAAGAATATTATACTCAAAGTATAAACTAACTTTTTCATACACATCACCCACTTTTTTATATCAGTTGATATATTATACCTTTGTTGTTTTAATATTGGTTTAATGAAGTTACATTTTCAAACCATTTATTAAAATTTTTTATTCATTATTTTCAATATATTCTTTCATAAGTTCTGTATAACTCATCTTAATTGGTTCTTCAATATTATAAGGTTTTTCAAATTCTTGCGGTTTAAACATTTCAAGTGGATTATTATATTTAATTTTAAAAAGTTCTTTTAACAATTTTTCAAGTTCATTTGGTTTTCTAAAAGAAAATTTTATTTTTTCATTATCTATGAACATGGAATTCTTTTGTTCATAATTTTCATGTTTTTTCAAAAAATCTGTTATTAATTGTGTCCTTCTGTAAAAATAAGGATTTTCAAACTCTAAATACTCATATCTTTCTATATTTTGAAATTCATCTTCATTTATGAATGGATCTTTATTTTTCATTATGCATATAATCTTATTTTCAAGACTTCCCACAATTTCATCATTTAAATATATTTTTCCAAATTTTCCAATTTTTATGTTTTCTAATTTATTATTTCTAAATATTTTTCCAGCACGACTTATATATCCGACTGAATATCCTTGAATATTTATTATATTCATCTTATCATCCATAACATAAATATTGTACATATATAACACCTCCAACACGTTTTAATATATTATACTATATTTTATTAATATTTGGTGTATAATTTTAATTTATATTTACTTTTATCTTAAAATTATGTATAATATACTATGAGGGGGGTGATTTTGTGATTCCTTTTAAAAAAAGTAGTTTTGAAATGGCTGAAAATTATATATATAATAATGCAAGAGATATAGATATATGTTTATTTGAATTGATATTTAAAAACAAATGTTCACATGATTTTTTAAAGGTATTAAAAAATTATCAAAATGAAGACGGTGGTTTTGGCCATGGAATAGAACCTGATTTCTGGTTAAAAGAATCTTCTCCTATTGCAACTACATTTGCTTTTCAATATTTAGATTACTTAAATGAAAATTCTGATGATGTTCAAGAAATTAAAAAAAATGGATTAAATTATTTTATATATTCTATGGATAAAGAGAATTTAAGATGGATAAGTGTTCCTAAAACTATTAATAATTTTCCGCATGCACCTTGGTGGCATTATAATGAAGATGATGATAATGAAGATGATTGGGGTAATCCTTCCGCCGAAATAACTGGTTATTTAAATAATTCATTTGAAATCATCGATTATAAAATATTAAATCAATTAAATGACAAGGCTATTAAAAATTTAATTTATAAAACAGAAATTGAAATGCATGAATTGAGTTGTTATATAAGAATGTATGAAAATTTTCAAGACGAATTAAAAGCTTTATTATATCCAAAACTAAAAGTGTTGATAAAAAACACTTTAAAATATACTGAAGAAGGATGGAAAACTTATTCAGCAGTTCCTTCAATGTTTATATTCAATAAAAATTCTGACTTTGCAGATGATTTTTCTTCAGTTATAAATGATTATTTAAATTATTTAATAAAAAGCCAAAATAACAATGGAAGTTGGACACCCATCTGGCAATGGGGTTGGGATGAAACAAATTGGAATATTTCAAAAAAAATATGGAGCGGACTTCTCACAGTAAAAAACCTCTTTTATTTGAAAGATTTTGGAAGGATTTAAAAAATCCTTCCCTTTTTTTATGAAATTTTTTTCAATGAAATATCTATTTTCAAAATACCTAAAGATTTTTAGTTATATTTACTATTATTTACATGTAATTATCCATGAAATCCCTTATTTAATTTTTTTTAAAATGTTATAATTTGTTTGAATATACAGAATAGTATAAACATAATTATAATTAAAACAAAAAAGGAGGGGTTTTATGGATATTAATTATGATATTTCTAAAGCTATGACCATTAAATTGGACAACGAATTGCCAGAATATCCAAAGTTTAAAAAAGATATAAGAAGAGCTCCAAAGAGAGAACTAACTTTAAACAAAAATGAAATAAAGCTCGCATTAAAAAATGCTTTAAGGTATATACCTAAGGAACATCATGAAATGATGGCAAAAGAATTTTTAAATGAACTGATGGAAAAAGGTAGGATTTATGGCTATAGATTTAGACCCGAAGGTAATATTAAAGGTAAACCAATAAACGAATATAGGGGTAATATAATAGAAGCCAAAGCTTTTCAAGTTATGATAGATAACAATCTTGATTTCGATGTTGCATTATATCCTTATGAACTCGTTACATATGGCGAAACAGGACAAGTTTGTCAAAATTGGATGCAATATAGATTGATAAAAAAATATCTCGAAGTGATGACAGATGAACAAACTTTAGTTGTAGAATCTGGTCACCCTTTAGGACTTTTTAAATCTCATAAAATGGCTCCAAGAGTTATAATAACAAATGCTTTGATGATTGGTCTTTTTGATGATCAAGAAAATTGGATAAAAGCTCAAGCACTTGGTGTTGCCAATTATGGCCAGATGACTGCAGGAGGTTGGATGTATATAGGTCCTCAAGGTATTGTTCATGGAACATTCAACACACTTTTAAATGCCGGTAGATTAAAACTTGGTATAGATTCAGATAAAGATTTAAAAGGAAAATTATTTGTTTCATCTGGACTCGGCGGAATGAGTGGTGCTCAACCAAAGGCTGCTGAAATTGCAAATGGTGTTGCCATAGTTGCAGAAGTAGATTATTCAAGAATAGAAACAAGACATGATCAAGGATGGGTCGGCAAAATAGCTGAATCACCTGAAGAAGCCTTCAAAATTGCGAAAGAAGCTCAAAAAAACAATGAAACTTTATCTATAGCTTTTCATGGAAATATAGTTGATTTACTCGAATATGCCGTTGAAAATAATATTCATATAGATTTATTATCTGATCAAACATCTTGTCATGCTCCATATGATGGTGGTTATTGTCCTATTGGAATAACATTTGAAGAAAGGACAAGTTTATTATCCTCAAATAAAAATAAATTTAAAACTCTTGTAAATGAAACTCTTATAAGACATTTTAATGCTATAAAAAAACTTGTAGAAAAAGGAACTTATTTCTTTGATTATGGAAATAGTTTTATGAAAGCAGTGTTTGATGCAGGTGCTAAAGAAATTTCAAAAAATGGTAAAGATACTTCAGAAGGTTTTATATTCCCTTCTTATGTCGAAGATATAATGGGCCCTATGCTTTTTGACTATGGATATGGTCCATTTAGATGGGTATGTCTGTCTGGAAGTAAAGAAGATCTTATAAAAACAGATAAAGCAGCTATGAACTGTATAAATCCGGACAGAAGAGGCCAAGATAGAGATAATTGGGTTTGGATAAGAGACGCAGAAAAAAACAACCTTGTTGTAGGCACTCAAGCAAGAATACTTTATCAAGATGCCCTCGGGAGAATGACTATAGCTTTAAAATT
The DNA here is from genome assembly GCF_003148465.1 of Oceanotoga teriensis. Lineage (NCBI taxonomy): Bacteria > Thermotogati > Thermotogota > Thermotogae > Petrotogales > Petrotogaceae > Oceanotoga > Oceanotoga teriensis. The sequence goes on along the minus strand of NZ_QGGI01000004.1, from coordinate 7,450 downwards.
TAATGAAATGGTCAAAAACGGAGAAATAGGACCTGTTATGATAGGAAGAGACCATCATGATACAGGTGGTACAGACTCACCTTATAGAGAAACTGCAAATATAAAAGATGGTTCTAATATAATGGCCGATATGGCAACTCAATGTTATGCAGGAAATGCAGCTCGTGGTATGAGTTTGATCGCATTGCATAATGGTGGTGGAGTAGGAATTGGAAAATCTATCAATGGAGGTTTTGGCCTTGTATTAGATGGCTCAGAAAGAGTTGACAATATAATAAAAATGGCAATTCCATGGGATGTAATGGGTGGAGTTGCAAGACGTGCTTGGGCAAGAAATGAAAATTCAATAAATACTTCAATAGAATACAATATAAATTACACAGAAAATCACATAACCATACCGTATATAAGTGATGATGAAATGATAGATACATTAATAAATGATATAAAATAAAATAAAAAGTGAGGGAATTCAAAATGGCTTTTAGCAAAATTATAGAATGTGTACCTAATTTTTCTGAAGGAAGAAATATAAATGTTATTGAAAAAATAGTTGAAAACTTTAGAGCTAAAGATGGTGTAAAACTCTTAGATTATTCTTGGGATGAAGATCACAATAGATGTGTTGTAACAGTCGTAGGAGAACCTACACCTTTAAAAGATGCTGTTGTTGCCGCAATAGGTACAGCAATAAAAGAAATAAACATGAATGAACATAAGGGACAACATCCAAGAATGGGTGCTGTAGATGTAGTGCCTTTTATACCAATAAAAAACTCAACAGTCGAAGAATGTGTTTCTCTTTCAAAAGATGTGGCTAAAGAAATATGGGAAAAATATGAAATGCCTTCATTTTTATACGAAAACTCAGCATCTTCTTCAAAAAGAAAAAATCTTGCAAAAATAAGAAAAGGTGAATATGAAGGTATGTTTGAAAAAATGCAGGAAGAAGATTGGCATCCTGATTTTGGAAACAATGCTCCTCATCCAACGGCAGGTGTTTGTGCTATAGGTGCAAGAGCTCCTTTAGTTGCATATAATATAAATCTCGATACTTCAAATGTTGATATAGCTAATAAAATTGCAAAAAATATAAGACATTTAAGTGGCGGTTATAGGTTTGTAAAAGCTATGGGAGTTGAATTAAAAGACAGAAATATTTCTCAAGTTTCTATAAATATGACAGATTATACAAAAACTTCTTTGTATAGAGTATTTGAAACAGTAAAATTTGAAGCTAAAAGATGGGGAGTTAATGTAATAGGAAGCGAAATAGTTGGCCTTGTCCCTATGATGGCTTTAATAGAAAGTGCTGAATATTATTTAGGTCTTGAAGAATTTAAACCTGAACAAATACTCGAAACAAGAATTATGGAGTGATTCGAAAATTGAAAAATAATTTAATAATAAAAAATATAACTCAATTGGTTACTTGTTCTGGATTTGAAGCAAAAAAAGGAAAATCCATGAATGATTTAAACATAATAAACGATGGTTGTGTAATAATAAAAAATGGAATAATAGAAAAAGTTGGAAAAACAAAAGACATATTATCTCATATAGATGTATCAGAATATATAGTTATGGATTTAACGGGAAAAACTATGCTCCCAGGTTTCGTAGATTCTCATACTCATTTTATATTCGGAGGATATCGTGAAGATGAATTTGGAATGAGGCTACGTGGTAAATCTTATATGGAAATAATGGAAAAAGGCGGAGGAATAATAAGAAGTGTAAATGCAACTAAAAATGCCTCTAAAGAAGAATTATATGAAATGGGTAAAAAAAGATTGGATGAAATGCTTGAATTTGGTATAACAACAGTGGAAGGAAAAAGTGGTTATGGTCTTGATCATGAAACAGAAATAAAACAATTAGAGGTCATGAAAGATCTAAACTCCACACACCCTATAGACATTGTAAGTACTTTTTTAGGTGCTCATGCCGTACCATCTGAATATAAAAATCGTGAAAATGAATTCATTGATTTCTTGATAGATGAAGTACTCCCTGAAATTTCTAAAAGAAATCTCGCAGAATTTTGTGATATTTTTTGTGAAAAAAATGTATTTGATTTAAAACAATCAGAAAAAATGTTAAAAGCTGGCAGAAAATATAATTTAAAGCCAAAAATCCATGCTGATGAAATCTATCCACTCGGTGGAGCTGGATTGGCTGCAGATATAAATGCAATTTCAGCTGATCATCTTTTGAATGCCAGCGACGAAGATATTAAAAAAATGGCTAAAAATAATGTTATTGCAACTTTATTGCCTTTAACAGCTTTCAGTTTAAAGGAAAATTATGCAAGAGCAAGATATATGATAGATAATAACTGTGCTGTTGCACTTGCAACAGATTTAAATCCTGGTTCATGTTTTTCAAATTCAATACCTTTAATGATAGCTATATCTTCAATATATATGAAAATGACTCCAGAAGAAACAATAACTGCTTTAACAATAAATGGTGCAGCCGCTCTTGATAGAGCTAATATAATAGGTAGTATAGATCCTGGTAAAAAAGCTGATTTTGTAATTTTAAAATATCCTTCATATGAATTTTTAACTTATAATTTTGGTGTAAATATAGTTGAAACAGTTATTAAAAATGGAAAAATTGTATTTCAAAAGGGGGAAATTTAAAATATGTTTAAAGATATGACTTTAAATGAATTTACAGAAAAAATAGCTTCTTCTGATCCAGTACCTGGTGGGGGAAGTGTATCAGCAGCGGCTTCTGCAATTGCCGCTTCTCTTTCAAAAATGGTAGCCAGTTTAACTATAGGAAAAAAGAAATATATAGATCAAGAAGCTACCATGAAAGAAATTTTTGAAAAATCTGAAAATTTAAGAAATATTCTCTTAGATTATATAGATAAAGATTCACAAGCTTTTAATGAAGTTATGAATGCTTTTAAAGCTCCAAAAGAGACTGATGAAGAAAAATCTAAAAGAACTACTTTAATTCAAAATGCAACTAAAAAAGCTGCTGAAGTACCTTTAAACATAGCAAAAATCTCTTTTGAAATTATGCAATTAGCCGAAGTAGTAGTTGAAAAAGGAAATAAAAATGCTATTACAGATGGTGCTGTTGCTGCAATGATGGCAAGAACAGGCATATTAGGTGCTCTATATAATGTAAAAATAAATCTTGGTTCTATAAAAGACGAAGAATATGTTCAAAGATTAAAAAAAGAAGTTGAAACTATCGAAACTCAGACTAAATTACTTGAACAAAAGATATTGACTAAAATAGATTTTTAAGTAATTTATAAGGGATTTCTAAGGTATTTTTAAGTCTAAAAAAGCATAATATAAGTGTAATTAAATAACAGCAATAATCCCTTTCAAATAAAAGTTAGAAAATCCCTATTTAATGTTCAGGCCAGAAAGTATGCCAAGAAAACAAAGCATTTCCCGAAATATCGGGAAATGCTTTTTTAATATCGTAATTCTTCTTCTAATGCATGAACAAACTTTTCAACAAGTCTATGTTTTTCCAATGCAAGTTCATAACCTTTTTGAGTATTCATACCATCTTTTAATTTTAAAATCTTATCATAAAAATGTTCAATTCTTTTATTAAGTGTTTCTCCATTGTTATGCATTAAAACTCTTGAAATACCTATAGCACCTAAAGCATCTAATCTATCGGCATCTTGAAGTATTTTCGCTTCAATTGTCTTGGGAATTTTACCTTTTGAATATCTATGAACCATTATATTATAATAAACTTCTTCATGCTTAGGATAATTTATATTTATCAAAAAATTTTTAGCTATTTCAGCTCCCTTTTCAGCATGATCTATTTTAGGATTTTTTAATTCTTCATCTCTCGCAATATCATGTAATAAAGCTGATATTGCAATTTCTTCCATATCTCCCCCTTCAAAAGTAGAAATAAAAATAGAATTCTTTAAAACTCTAAATATGTGATCAATAGAATGCGTAATATGATACTCTTGGCTTAAAATATAATCTCTTGTTTTTTCAACAAAAATAGAATTCATTTATATCACTCCAATCTCAATCTAATAATATGATATCATTTTTAAGGTATAATTTAAATGGGAGGTGATTAATTTGAAAATATTCAATATAATATTGATTCTTCTTTTTGCAATTCCTTTCTCATATAAATATGATGATGGTATGTATACATATAAGAGTTTAGCTGATAAAGACAGTCAATTTGTAAAAATAGATGGTATAGATATACATTATAAAAAATATGGATCAAAAGATAAATATATAATACTATTACATGGATTTGGATCTGGCACTTATACATGGGATAAGACAATTAAAGAATTATCAGAAAAATTTACAGTAATATCTTTTGATAGACCTGGCTTTGGAATAACAGAAAGAGTTTTCAATGAAGATTTAAATCCTTATAACACAGATTATCATGTAGAATTAATAAAAAAAATTATGGATGAATTCAAAATAAAGAAAACAACTTTAATAGGAAATTCTGCTGGTGGTTCTTTAGCAACATTGTTCACAAATAAATATCCGAATCTTGTTGAAAATTTAATTCTTGTTGATGCGGCAATATATACTGGCGGCGGTTCTCCAGATTTTATAAAACCTTTTTTAAATATTCCTCAAATAAACTATCTCGGACCAGAAATAAGTTCAAATTTACTTTTAAATGCTTCAGAAGATCTTTTAAAATTATCTTTTTATGATGAAAATAAAATAGATGAAAATACTTTAGAAAAATATAAAAAACCTTTAAAAGTTAAAGGTTATAAAAAAGCTTTTTGGGAATTTACAAAAGGAAGCAAAATGTATAATTTCGAATCAATCATTTCAAACATAAAAAATAAAACCATAATAATACATGGCAAAAAAGATGAAATAATACCTTATACAGATAGCATAAGATTATTTGAAAATATAGAAAATTCAGAATTATTTTTGATAGATAATTGTGGCCATGTTCCACAAGAAGAATGTCCTGAAGTATTTATAAATATTATAAAAAAAGCTATAAAATAAGCATGGTTAAAAAACCATGCTTATTTTTTATTCTGCACAATTCAAAGATGCTGAATATAGGGCTATTAAAGTTACTAATTGAGCTTTCATTATCTCATCTAAATTCAATTTTATCTTTGGTTTAAGTTTATCTTTTTCATTAAAATCAAAGTTCAATACAAAAGCCAATACAGTGTTTATAGTTTTACCGAACTTAAAACCTTTTGTATTTTTTATTATTTCATAAGTGTTCATAGTTTTTTTAAAATAAGAGTCAAGATCTTCATCATTTATAACTGCCAACCCTATCACAGGATAAATCATTTTCTCTTTAGACATATTTGAAGACTTTAAAAATTCAAATAATGTTCTACACTTATCCATATATAATCCTTTTTGATCGATTTCAAAAACCCCTAATAGTTGAGACAAGAATTGTAATTCTTTACCTTTTTTGAATTTTCTTTTCATCAAACTTTTGTAATAACTCTCTATATCTTCAAAGAGTTCTATCTCATTCTTTTCAGTGACCGAAAGTAAAACTGCAAGAGGATAATCATCTTCTGAACTTATAAAAAAATTTTTATTCTTCATGGTTAAATATATCTCAGAAGATTTACTTATAATATCATCTTTATCCGCCATTTCAATAAGAAAAAAAGAAACTATGGACAAATAAGAGCTATTTTCAAATCTCAACTTATTAAATTCCATATCTATTCTTTTTAATTCATCAAATTTTTCAGAAGAATTTTCATATTTTGAACAAAGCATAGCCGCAAGTTGATAAATTAAATATCCTTTATAATGAACAAATAATTTAGAATTTTCTTTTATTAATTTAACAGTTTCTTTAAATCTAAATTCATCAAATTCAGAATCAAAAATATAATAAATTAAAGCAATCAACTTGATAATCTCAGGATTTAAACGCCATTTTAAAAAGTTTTTTATCTTTTCATACTCTGTAAAATACTTGTTAAATGATTTCATAAAAATCTCTCCTATCCGATAATATAATAAACAATCGTAAAATATAAGGGGGATATACGTGAAAAATATAATATCTATAAAGCATAATAAATTAGAAGATTCATCAAATATAATGAATATTCATAAATATATTGTAGAATCTACAGAAAAATTAAAACCGAGAGTATCCTATATTTCAGCTGCTTCATACGATTCTTTTAAAGAAATAGAAGAATTCTATAAAATATACTCTGAAATACTCGGATGTAGTATAATCCCTATAACGCTTACAAATAAAGAATATGACTTTGAAGAACTTGAAAATATAATATATAACTCGGATATTTTATTTTTAGGAGACGGAGATATACTTCTTCTATATAACTACCTAATAAGTAATGGAATGGATATAATATTAAAAAATGCATATTTAAAAGGTATAAAAATAGTTGGAATTGGAGCAGGATCAAGTATATTATACAAAAACATACTGATAAAAAATAGGTCCAGTGCCCCAATTAAAATAAATGGATTGAATTTTTTAGATATATGCATAAATAACTTAGACTCAGAAGATTTGAAAGACGATCTCTTAAAATTAATAATAAGACAAAATTTAAGATGTTTACATTTAAGAAATGAAAGTGCTTTAGAATGGATCGATAACAAAATAAATAAAATAATCTCTTCTTCAAAGAAAAAATCTTATATGATAGAAAGAGACACTAATAACAATATTCAATACACAGAATTAATTTAATTAATAATAAGATACTATTATAGTATATAAAAATTAAATTAAAATTAAATTAAGAAAAAGATATGAAAACTTTATATCTTTTGATTTTAAATTTTAATATTTTATTATTTAATATTTTAAAAAAAATAAAAACTATTAAGCTTATTTTCAGTTTCATCTGTTTTAATATATTTGAATCGCTAAATACATTCACCTGTTCATGCGAATCCCTTAAATTAAAGCGGGCTTTTAAAAAGTCCGCATTTTTTATAAATAAAAAGTTTAAAAACGCCAAAATATAGCAATTAAAAGCAAATATTTTAATTTATTTGACATAATTTTCATCTTATGCTATAATCTTTTTAATTACTATAAGAGGTGTTTTTTATGAAATGTATTAAATTATTAAAAGCTAAAATATATATTTTGAACACATACATGTGTATGACATGGCGTAATCGTTCTTTAAGCCATGTCTATTTTGTTATGTAAAAATAGATATTGACTATATAAAAAGAGGTCGATTACATATTTGTTGTAATCGACCTCTTTTTTTAATTATTATTAGGAGCATTCCTGAAATAAAAAAAGAAAGAGGTTGAAAAAAAAGGAACCTCCCCGTAAAATAAAAGTGTAACAAGAATCCATCAAATATTTTACAAAGGAGGAACCTAAATGAATTATACACAAAATAATAAAATAAAACAAGTGGATGAAAAAACATTAGTAGTGGGAGTAGATATAGCAA